>JBKKBW010000688.1:0-1660 GCA_046713635.1 Dehalococcoidia bacterium | reverse complement strand
ATGAAAGACACATCAATGAGGACAGTCTGGGTGCTAGGTCTGACCGCAGTGATCATCGTGGTCGTCGGCCTGGCGATATTAGGCATAGTCGCCGTATGAGAGAGCCTTCGATGCGACTTGCGTGGGTGCTGGGTCTGACCGCAGTGATCTTGGCGAGGCGCCCCGCGCGCCCTTCACCGCCACTTGTCGCCCTGCCGGGGCGTAGCGGTGCTGAAGGCTGATAGCTGGTACCTTAGTGCCAGTCGTCGGCTTCATTGCGACGGCGCAGGATGCCCGATGGCTGAACGCTGACAGCCGGTGTAAGGTAAACGCATGACCGAGCAACCTGCCTCCGGCATCCTCCGGCTCGTCCGGCCGGACATCCTCGCGATGACCGGCTACGAGCCGATCGAGCCAGGCGACCTGCTCGCCGAGCGTCTCGGCGTACCCGAAGGCGATGTCGCGAAGCTGGACGGGAACGAGAACCCCTACGGGCCGCCGCCGCGCGTGCTGGAGGTGCTGGGCAGCCTCGCCAGCTACAACCGCTATCCCGATCCGGACCAGCGCGCTCTCCGCGAAGCGCTCGCGGAGTACGTCCTGGCTGGACCCGGCGGCATCGGGCCGGAGCACATCGTGGCGGGCCACGGCAGCGACGAGATTATCGACCTGCTCCTGCGGGCGCTCCTCGCGCCGGGCGAGGCGGTGATCGACTGCCCGCCGACGTTCGGGATGTACGGCTTTTCGACGCGCGTCGCAGGCGGCCGCGTGATCGACGTGCCGCGTGACGATAGCTTCTCGCTCGATATCGATGGCATACGCGCCGTGGCGCAGCAGGCCAAGCTGATCTCGATCGCGTCACCGAACAACCCGACGGGCAACATGCTCTCTCGCGTCGAGCTCGATGCGCTGCTTGAGACCGACCTGCTAGTCGTTGTCGACGAGGCGTACGTGGAGTTTGCCGGCGAGAGCTACGCGGCCCTCGTTCCTATGCACGAGAACCTCGTGGTGCTCCGCTCGTTCAGCAAGTGGGCCGGGCTAGCCGGCTTGCGCGCGGGCTACGGCTGCATGTCGCCCGCGCTCGCCGCCGTGCTGATGCGCATCAAGCCGCCGTACACGCCAAACGTCGCGGCCGAAGCCGCGATGCTCGTCGCGCTGGAACACCGGGACGAGCAGATGCAGACGGTGCGCCTGCTCGTCGACGAACGCGAACGCATGGCGAGCGCATTGCGCCAGCTCGAGTACGTTCGCGTCTATCCGTCTGAGGCGAACTTCCTGCTCTGTTGTGTCGAAGGCATGCCCGGTCGCGAGGTGCGCGATCGCCTCGCCGAGGCCGGCCTCTTCGTCCGCTACTTCGATACGCCGCTGTTGCGCGACTGCATACGGATCAGCGCAGGTTTGCCAGAGCACACTGAACGCGTCGTCGAGGCGCTGAAGGAGATGCGTCGATGATGTCGACCGCCGTCAGCCTCCTGTTCTGTCGGTGTGCGAGGGCTTGCCGCCCCGGATCGGCTTGCGATCCGTTCAGAAAGTAGGACTGAACGCGTCGTCGACGCGCTACGAGAGATACCCCGGATCGACTCGCGATCCGCTTAGAAAGGAAGAACCGTGGCAGCTAACCGAACGGCGACAGTCGAGCGGCAGACGAAGGAAACGAAGATCAGCGTGACGCTCGATCTCGACG
>JBKKBW010000687.1:0-1205 GCA_046713635.1 Dehalococcoidia bacterium | reverse complement strand
TGGCACGCCCGAGAGATGTCATTTACCTAGTCAAGCAGGCGATTGCAACCGCCGTTAACAGGGGACGCCAGGCAGTTACCGTTGAGGATTTCTTGACGGCAAGGAAAGACTACTCAGAGTTTGCGTTCCGTTCCTTGCTTGCGGAAGACGATCCCGAGAGAGGACGGCTCGAGGCCGTCCTCTATGAGTTCGCTGGTGCTCCTCCTGTCATGCCGGAGAGCGAAGTGCGAGGACGAATTGAACGAGCCTCAGTCACAGGTGACGATGTCGCGTTCTACTCGAATCTCTTGTGCGACGTAAACTTCCTAGGCGTGCAGACTGTTGACGGATTTCGCTTTCCGGGCGACGAAGGGGAACGGGAAATGCTGTGTAACGTTGCCAGGAAGCTAGCAACTGAGCGCGGGTGGGGAGAACACTCCTATCGAATCAACGAGGCATTCTATCAGGTCTTGCAGATCGACCAGCTTCCCGAGGCAGCCCCGAGTACTGGCTGACGCCAGTTGAGGTCCTGCCGGCGGATCTTGGCAGGGGACGCGTGAGGCGCGCGGCAAACGCGAGAAGCACGATGCTTCCAAGCACCAGCACCGAGCCATATCGAGTGCGGATGCGGCTCACGCTGGACAGCCTACGACAACAGCCCTTCGGCCTTGATCGCGGCCAGGGTCCGGCGAAACGCCTCGGCGCTGGAATCGACATCCTCCGGCGTGTGGGCGCTTGACAGCATGCCGCCCGCACCCATCAGGTCGACGCCTTCGTTGAGCATGCCGCGCCGTAGGCCCCAGAAGACATCCAGGGACATCTGCGGCATTGCGTGACCGGGCTGACCCTGCCAGTTCCACTCGAAACCATCGTTAGGGGGCGGGCACTCCGCGCCGAGGATGAGGTGGAACATGGAAGCTTGGCCGTAGGCGCAGCCCTTGACCCCTGCTTCTTTGATCGCGTCGTTGAACTTCCGGACGAGCGATTTACAAAGCTGAGTAGCGATGGCGTTGGGCTCTCCCGTAGCGACGATTCCGAGTGCGGTGCTGCCCGCAGCGGCGGAGAGTGGGTTGGCATTGAACGTGCCCGGGTGCGGCACACGTCCGCCGAAGTCGGCGCGCGAGCCGCCGGAGAACTCGATTAGCGAGAGTACGTCGCGGCGGCCTGCGACGGCGCCGCCGTGCAGGCCGCCTGCGAGGATCTTGGCGAGCGTGGTCAGGTCCGGC
>JBKKBW010000686.1:0-5644 GCA_046713635.1 Dehalococcoidia bacterium | reverse complement strand
GCCGCGCTGGTGCTCACGTTCGGGCCAGGCAGCGGCGATGAAGCGCAGGCGGACTCGCCGCACCCAGGACTGAACTTCGCTATCGGCATTGACTTCAACGGTGATACCACGAACGACTGCGGTTCAGGTGTTCCCTCTGCTGTAGGCGATGGCGCGCCGGATGCGGTAAGTGCAACCGTCGCTAACACGACGTGCACGGTTCCGACGGTTGGCGCGGCGTTACAAGTTAACGTGTATCTGATGGACGCTGGAGCCGTTGAGTACGGCGGCACCGCAGCGCACATCTTCTATACGAACGTGGCCCCCGTTGCCGCAGGAGCGGGAACATCGAACTGGGACTGCCACCTCTTCGATGTAACCGCCTCGAACACCGACCCCGGCGCGGGCCCCCTTTACGAGAACGCGGGAAGCGCGCACGGCTTTGCGCCGGCAAACTGCGCTGTTGGGCAAACAAACTTGGGATTGCTGCATCGGTTTGCATTCACATGCGCGGCCAGCGGAACGATTCGGCTGGCGCATGGCCAAGCTGAGACGGCGCTGACGGACGAAGCGCTGGGGGAGCACCGCGAAGGCGGCCTTGACGATCTGACCGTCAACTGCGGCGATACACCTAGCACCCCGCCAACAGACACGCCGGTCCCGACAACGGCTGTGCCGACGGACACGCCCATCCCGACGACGCCGCCGACTGTTGGCCCGACGAACACACCGACACCGACTCGCACTCCCACGGCCACGCCCACAAAGGCGTGCGGTGACGTAAACGACAATGGCGACGTAAATTCCGTGGACGCGACGCTCATCCTTCAGTATGTTGCCGGCCTTGTCTCCACGCTGGTGAACTTGCCGAGCGCTGATGTCAACGATAGCGTGGACGTCACAAGCGTCGACGCCGCTCTCATTCTGCAGGTCGAAGCGGACTTGATTCCGCAGGGAACGCTGGATTGCGGATGAGGAACAGAGCGGGGGGTAGCTGAATCGCTCGGAAAAGGAGGAGCTGGATGCGAATGCTATTGAAGAATAAGGGCCTGCGGCTCGTCCTGTTTGCCGCGCCGATCCTCGCCCTGGCTGTGGCCGCGCTGGTGCTCACGTTCGGGCCAGGCAGCGGCGACGAAGCGCAGGCGGACACGCCGCACCCGGGACTGAACTTTGCTATCGGTATTGACTACAACGGCGATACGACGAACGACTGCGGCACAGGGGCTCCGTCAGCAGTGGGGAGTGGCGCACCTGAGGCCGTAGCGGCAGATGTGTCAAACACGACGTGCGCGGCTGGCGCCGGTGCAGCGATGCAAGTCAACGTGTACCTGATGAATGCTGGAGGTGTTGAGTACGGTGGCACGGCAGCGCACGTGTTCTATACGAACGTCGCGCCCGTAGCCGCAGGAACGGGAACATCGCACTGGACGTGCCATCTGTTCGACGTAACGGCGTCGAACAGCGATCCGGGTGCGGGTCCGTTGTTCGAGAATGCGGGAAGCGCGCACGGCTTTGCACCGGCAAATTGCGCTGTTGGACAGACGAGTTTGGGCCTGATACATCGGTTCGCGTTCACATGCGCGGCCAGCGGAACGATCCGGCTGGCGCATGGCCAGGCCGAGACGGCACTGACGGACGAAGCGCTGGGAGAGCACCGCGAAGGCGGCCTTGACGACCTGACCGTCAACTGCGGCGGCGGGCCTCCGCCGGTAACCGACACCCCGGCTGCGCCCACGGACACGCCAGTTGGCCCGACGAGCACGCCTTCGGGCCCGACGAATACGCCGACGGCGACGAGCACGGCAGGGCCAACAAACACGCCGACCAACACCCTGCCGCCGACGGCTACGTTCACGCCGCGCCCGCCAACGGCGACGCAAGCGGCCCCCGATTGTGACGTGAACGGCGACGGCATACTCGATACCGAGGACGCCCTCTGGATCCTCTGGGACGAGGCGGGCATCGTCGATGAGGTGCCGCTGCCGGAGAACGCTGACTGTAACGAAAATGGCGTGATAGACTCCATCGACGCGCTGTTCGTGCTATGGACGGTGGGAGGCGAAATCTAGCAAACGAGTTACGGGTCCTACGCCGGAACGATCCGGCGTAGAGGCAATGGTCCTAGCGACCGCGAAGGAACGTAAGGGGGGACGTCTCGAAGGATCGGGACGGCCCCCCTTTTGCACTAGGCTCGAATGAGAATAAGGTAGATGATTATGCAGGCGCGACGGAGTCAGCTCGTCGTCATCGCGATAGTCGCGGCGGTGCTGCTGGGCGTTCTCCTGTGGATGACTGCTGAAAGTCGCAACGGGGCCGAGGCCGACACACCCCACCCAGGCCTCAGCATGGGCATTGGCGTCGATGCAAACGGCGATACCACAAATGACTGCGGTACAGGCGTGCCGTCTGCGGTCGGCGTTGGCGCAGGTGAACCTGCCGATCCGGCAGTTCCTGTAGCCGAAGTATCAAACACGACCTGCCCGGCAACCACCGGCACGTTGCAAGTCAATGTGTATCTTATGACCGGGGACATCGCCTACGAGGCGACTGCTGCGCTCGTATATTACACGGGTGGAATAACGTCCAACGAGACGCGCACAACGCACTGGAAGTGCCATTCCTTCGACGCAGGTTTCTCCGGTGTCGGCTTCGAGAGCGCCGGGAGCACCATTGGGTTGAGCGCTCCCTGCAACGTGGGCCAGACCAACCTGGGCCTCATGCATAGGTTCTCATTTGCCTGTGCCGGCGGCGGCACGTTTCGGCTCGGGTACGGCGTCGGAGAAACTGAGCTTTTCGCACCGCTTGATCAGGCTCACAACGAAACTGGCCCGGATGTTGTCGCGGTCTGCGGCGCTGTTCTTGAGCCGACGCCCACGCCGACCGTCTGTCTCGATTGTGCGACGGCCACACCGACCAACACGCCGCTTCCTTCGAGCACGCTCGCGCCAACCAACACGCCAACGTTCACGCCGACGCCGACGGTGACGCCAACGCCCACGCGTACGCGGACGCCGACGATCACGCCCACGTCCACAGTGACATCGACGCCGACGCGCCGGCGGCCAGTATCGACGCTGGGCGATGTCGACGGCGATGGCTTCATCACGTCGCTCGATGCGCTGTGGGTGCTGCAGTACGACGCTGGATTGGTCGCGGGAGTGCCCATTCCCGAAGCGGCAGATATGAACCGCGATGGGGCCATCGATTCTTTGGATGCTCAGTTCATCCTCTGGGTGGACGGTGGCATCATTCTGGCGCTGTAGGCCGGGAGCATGGAGATAAGGGAAGCCCCCAGTAGGAATCGCGTGTCTTGTCTGCTACCGTTCGTCGTATATAGCGCAGATGCTACTATGGAGGAGTCTGGCTGCCAGCGGCGAATTGAGTACTATATGACGGCCCAGGGACGGCGCGCCGGGGACGCTTCGGATCACGTCGAAGGGTCGCTGGCAGCGGGGTAACTTCCGGGAAGTGGACGACGGTCGAGTGATGGGAAGTTGGCCTAGGTGCAGATAAGGCTGGATCAGACAAAGCTGCTGGCGGCGCTAGGGCTGGTGCTCGCAGGAGTGGTGCTGGGCGTGGTGCTGATCGCGCTCGGAAGCCCGGGGAACGACGCCGTGTTCGCGCACTACCCGCGGAATACGGGCACGCCATCGCCCACCGGCACGCTTACTCCCGCGACACCGCACCCGAGCCTGGACATGGCCATCGGCGTGGACATCTCCCAGCCCAACGACACGAACTCCGGGAACGATGACTGCATTAGCACAGGTCCTGGATCGGCCGGCGTCGCCGGTGGAGGGAACCAGTGCGACGTTCCGCCGAATTCGAGCTTCACGGTCAACATATATGTCCTGAACAACGGCGGCATCGCCACCAGCCGGGGCTTCGATATTCTGCTTTCGTATGCTGGCGTCACGTCCAAGAATAATGGGAACCCGGATCCCGCGTGCAACTTCGAGCCGTCCAACTACGTAACGCCAGCAATCGCGGCCTTCGGCTGCGTCATTACCACTGCGACTGGTGTGGGACCTGGCCGCATAGCAACAATCCACTTTAACTGCGCCACCACGAGCGGAAACGTTACGCTCGTTCACGGGCTTGGTGCGAGCGACCTGCTTGACGCTCGTACACCTCCTACGCCCAGCGAAGGTCACTCCGAGATAAGCGGTAAGGGCGAAGACCTGCAGATCACGTGCACCGCGCCGACACCCACGATCACGCCCACACCGACCAACACTGTCTCTCCAACCAGCACACCATCGAACACCCCGACCGCGACGAGCACGCTGACGCCAACGAACACTTCGCAGTTCACTTCGACGCCAAGCAACACCGCGACGGCAACACCGACGCAGACGGCGGTGCCGGGCATGGTGCTGAACGCCTCGGGCGACCGCGTAACGTGTACGCCTTCGGCCTGCGACGCGCCGTTCGAGGGGACGCCGGGAACGCCGGGCGCGCCGTTCAAACTGAGCATCGGAACCAACGGTATTCCTGGAGGCGGGTACGGCGGCTTCAACTCGGAGCTATTTTTCGGCGGCCTCGCGCTACTCAACCGTCCCTGCCTGGATGAGGTGGTCTGGCCCGGCAACTTCCTCTGCCAGCAGATCAAGACGCCAGTGTTGCCGACGCCGCCTATCCAGAGTAAGCAGCACAAGAGCCGCAGCGGCCTCTTCCCGCCGTACAACCTGACCAGCCATACGGGGACGCTGGTCAGCATGAACATCGCTTGTCCGCGGGAAGGGCAGTTTAAGCTGGCTCTGCCGGCCTATACGGGCACCAGGACGCAGGCGGCCGCATACTTTAACGCCCTAGAGACGCCCGTTCCCGCGAACACGATCGGCTCGCAAGCGCTGGACACGACCGGCGATGGTGTGCCCGACTCGACGACGCCTGTACCCATCGCGGACGCGCTGCTGATCAACTGCGGCTTCATTCCGACGCAGACGCCGACGCAGACACCGACGGCAACCGCCACGGCCAGCCCGACACCGTGCCCAACCGACGGCTGTCCGACCGCGACGCCGACAAGAACGGCGACGCCGACGAACACCGTGCCACCGACGAACACCGTGCCGCCCACGAACACGCCGGTGCCGACCAATACCCCAACGCGCACAAACACGCCGCCGCCGACTAACACGCCTCCGCCGTGCTGCGAGTTCGTCAGCGAAGACGAGCTGCCACGCGGGGGCAAGCTGACGACGGATACGGAGAACGGCGGCGACGGCGCGACCGCGAGCGACGTTGTTGAGACGAGCGTGCAGATCCCCGTCGGCGGCGCGGTGAGTATCGGCGAGAAGACGATCACCCAGCCCAACCCGTCGGGCTTCAGTCTGTTCGGACAGCAGGTGAACATCAGCGGCCCGGGCGGCACGAGTCAGCAACCGAACGTGATCATCTTTTGGCTCGATAACACGTTGCTTACGGGCATCAGCCCCACCACGGTGCAGGTGTTCCGCGGCGGCGTGCTGGTGCCGAATTGCAACGGCCCGACCGGCAAGGCGTCGCCGGATCCGTGCGTCGTCAAGCGCAACGTCCTCGTTGGCCCAGCCAGCTTCACTGGCGACCTGCAGCTTGTCGTGAACACGTCAGACGCGAGCGCCTGGACATTCGGAGTTTCTAGCGGCGTCGGGATCCTGCTCGGGGACGTCGACTGTAACGG
>JBKKBW010000685.1:0-2254 GCA_046713635.1 Dehalococcoidia bacterium | reverse complement strand
GCCTCACGCTTCGACAGACCCAGGCGCAGCGCGAGAGCTCGTGAGAAGTGCTGAATGCTCTGGAGGTGCGCACCAGCGTCCGTGTCCCGCCCCTCGACCAGCTTCGCAAGCATACCCATCGTCTGCTTGTTCTGCTGGGCAAGCTTCGTCTGACGCTTGTTCAGTTCGCTCGCCACGCCCAGCGCGCTCACGCCGATCGTGGCCATGAAGATCATTCGGATCGGCAGCTGCTGCACGTAGTGCGAATCGCCTGAAAAGTACAGCAGTGTCCCCAGCGCGAACCATGAGGTCCAGAAGAGCGTGTAGAGGAGCGACCCAAGGGGCGCCAGAGTAAAGCCGCCCGTGACAATGTACACCAGGAACACCAACCAGATATCGGAAGCGGAGCCGCCTGCCCCCATCTCCTGAAACACAAAGAACGACGCGCCCATCAAGACAATGGAGTCAAGGATCAAGCCCAGGATGCGGCCCGCGTAGTACTGCTTCCGAACGAAGACGATGTATGAGAGCAGGACATCATAGATCAGCGCGCAGACACAGCCGGCGACCACACCCGGCCAGCCGGGCAAGCCCTGCTGTATCGGAAGGACAGCGATGATCACGCTAGCAACCAGCGCGCGCCGGATCACGTCTTGCCGTGTCGCGCCGGGATCAGTGGGACCTAAGAGGACGTGGCCTACTTCGCCGAGCGCCCCAAGCGCACGGCGAAAGCTCCCCGCAGCCATCGGGGGCGCGAGAGCAGACGGGCTCCGGTCAGCCGAGGTGCTCATATACTATGCCTGAGTAATATTCGGCTTAGTTAGCTCGGCTATGCAGGGCCAAGGTTCGACGGAGAGAGAATGAGCGAGCCTGAGCGAGGCTGTGATATTGCCACCGGTGGCTGAGCTATGGCAGATAGCCAGCCCCAGCCTCTGAGGCGCCAGGACGGCGCTCCCCGTCTCCAGCCCCTTCGGTAATGTTGCCTATAGGGCGGCTAGCTGCCGCCCGGGCGGCCTAGCTGCCGCCGCCGTCGCTGTCTTCAGCTAGTGGGGCTACTGGCACGTAGGAGCCCAGCTTGTCCTGCTGGCGCCATTCGTCCTTGCCCAAAAGCAACAGATCGCCGCCATACATGTCGCAGCAGACGATGGCCGGGAAACCATCGACCTCGAGCTTCTTAATCGATTCTGTACCCAGCTCTTCGTAGGCGATCACTTCGACTGCCTTGATGTGCTTCGAAAGCAGCGCCCCGGCTCCGCCGACCGCCAGGCAGTACGCCGCCTTGTTCTCGCGCAGGGCGCGCTGCACGCGCGGCCCCCGTCCACCTTTGCCGATCGCCATCTTCAGCCCCAGCTCCAGAAGCTTCGGTGTGAACGGGTCCATGCGCATCGACGTCGTCGGCCCGGCCGATCCGATCACGCGCCCGGGCCGCGCTGGGCTCGGCCCAACGTAGTAGATGATCTGTCCCTTGAGATCGAACGGCAACGATTCACCCTTCTCGATAGCCTGCAGCATCTTGCGGTGCGCCGCGTCGCGGGCTGTGTAGATCGTGCCGTAGAACCGCACATGCTGGCCCGCGCGCAGCTTCGCGATGTCGTCTTCTGTCAGCGGCGCGTTAATCCTAATCTCGCCATTCACTTCTTCTATTGGCATGGTTACTCTATCTCCACATTCACAACGACGTTCTCTTGGCCATCGCGTACCACGATCGCCTCGACGGCCGCATCCTGGTCTAAGTTGATCTCCTGATGGACCGCCTCGGGCGGCACGTAGATGAAGTCGCCCGCTGCGACATCAATGGCCTCTGCCAGCTTCTCGCCGAAGCGGAATCGCGCGCGGCCGCTGATGATATAGATCCCGCTTTCGACGGGCCCGTGGTGGTGCGCCCCGCTCTCCATGCCAGGCGCCATCGTCACGTGCCCGACCCAGATCCGCTCCGCCCCGACAGTCGACGCGGCGACGCCGGCCTCACGGTGCATTCCGGGCGTTTGCGCGGTCGATGCGTCACGTTCGTGCGGCCGGACCACCCGCAGCGTCTTCACGCCGACGCCCCCGCCCTCGTGATGCGCAGCACAACGTCGCCGCCGTCATCGAGCTGCTCGAAGGCGAAGAACGGGCAGCACTCCCGCTCTTCCGCGACAAACGTGCTGACGCGTTCCCACAGCCCGTCGCTCGACTCAAAGCGAAACTCCGCGCCATTCGAAAGTGTTGTCTGCGACTTCGCCGCAGGAAGTAGCGTCTCGGGCGACTCCGCGCGCCGCTTTGCCCACTCCTCATC
>JBKKBW010000684.1:0-3768 GCA_046713635.1 Dehalococcoidia bacterium | reverse complement strand
CGCCCGTACACCGTGGCGGCAGGCGTTACGGGGGCTGTAGGATTGGGCACGATGCGATGTGTATCGATTGTGGGAATTACGTTGGTGGCGTTAGCCCTCGCGCTGGCGTGCGGCGGGGACGGCGACTCGCAGACGAGCGTCTCGTCGAAAGGGGAGCCCACGGCCTGCTGTCCGACGCAGCCGCCCGTAAGAAACACCGCGACGCACGATCTCACCACACCTGCCACCCCCAGGCCTACCGCGACGCCGCTGGTTCCAGGGCCGGACGTTATAGCCTGTAGCGCCTCGGATGTCGCAGCGGCGTATGTCGGAAATAGCAACGCGACGCAGATGCCCATTCTCTCCTTTGGCCTCGGGAACAGGTCGTCCGTGGCCTGTCAGCTTAAGGAGTCACCGAAGTTCCGCTTCCTAGATGGAAGCGGGCAGGAGTTGGCTATTTCTGCAGTTGAGGCCGACTTTGGCAATGGAGGCATCTACAACGACCCAGTGTTGTTGTTGCCAGGCATGGGGGATTTTGTCCTATTCGATGCGCTCAAGGTCGGGCAGGCGCGCATCACGGTTGCGTACAGCACCGTGATGTGTCACGGCCCCACGTTCACACCGCCACCTGCCGTGGTTAGCATCATGCTCGTCCTACCGGATGCGCGGGGAAGCGTGGCCGTCGACATGGGCGGCAAAAGCCTCGGGCCCTGCGGGGATTCTATTGGCATCGCGTATCAGCCGGTACGAGTTAGTGCCTAGCATCCGCGCCATCATCTTCGATTTCTACGAGACGCTGGTGCAGCTCACGACCGCGCAACGCGAGGCGCTGTTCGACACTGTTGCGCATGAAGTAGGGCTCGAGCTGCCGCCGGGCGAAGCGTTCCACCACTGGGCTGTCTACACGACTCGCGACGCGGACCTGCGCCTCGGAGGGACGGAGCGCACGGCGTTCGATGGCGAGTACCCGCCGTTCATACGCTTCGGCGACGTCTGGAAGCACCGTTCGGCGGAGCTGCTGCGGCACTGGGGCAACGAGTCGATGCCGCACCTGGCCGCGGCGGCGTACATGCACGCTCACTCGACCGCACCGCTCTACCCGGACGTCCGGCCCGCGCTCGATGAGCTAGGGCCCCGGTACAAGCTGGCGGTGCTCTCGGACGCCGACACCGACTTCATCGTTGCATGTCTGGCGTACAACGAGCTGTCGTTCGACACGATCGTGACGTCGGAAGACCTACAGACGTACAAGCCGCACGTGTCGATGTTCCGCGGGGCGTGCGAGCGACTCGACGTCGAGCCCGCCCAGGCGGTCTACGTCGGCGACAGTCCGTGGCACGACATCGCGGGCGCACGCAACGCCGGCCTGCGCGCCGTCTGGTTGAACCGCCACGCGCGCGAGTGGCCGGAGGACATCGATCCGCCGGAGACGGTGATTACGTCGCTGGCTGAGCTGGCGGCGAAGTTAGACACAGATTGACACTGATTTTTCGCAGATGATCACAGATCGCCCCGGTTAACCGTGGGATTTGCGTACATTTTCCCTCGCTGCAACAAAACCAGGTGTGTCAACCTGTCCATAAGCTATGCAGGTCCCGAAACTGTCAGTGCCAATCCACAGCAATCTGTGATGATCTGTGTCTAACCGTCTATGAAGTCACACGAACGCTCACGTAAAATCTTCGGCGCTTCCCAACAGCTTATGCCGGGAGGCGTGAACAGCCCGGTGCGCGCGTTCCGCGCCGTCGGCGGCGAGCCGGTCGTCTTCGCCTTCGGCAAAGGACCGTATCTCTACGACGTCGACGGAAACGAGTACATCGACTACGTATGCTCGTGGGGACCGCTGATCCTGGGGCACGCGCACGCATCGGTCGTCGAGATCGTGAAGCGCGCAGCGGAGCGCGGTACAACGTTCGGCGCGCCGACGGAGCTCGAGGCGGAGATGGCGCGCCTCGTCGTCGATGCGGTGCCATCGATCGACCTGGTGCGCTTCGTCAACTCCGGCACCGAGGCGACGATGTCGGCACTGCGTCTGGCGCGGGGCTACACCGGTCGCGACAAGATCGTGAAGTTCGAGGGCGGCTACCACGGCCACTCGGACGGGCTGCTCGCCAAGGCAGGGTCAGGCGTCGCGACGCTCAGCCTGCCGGACAGCGCGGGCGTGCCGGCGTCGTTCGCGGAGCAGACACTCGTGGTGCCGTACAACGACCCGGGAGCCGTGCGTGATGTCTTCGAACGCCACGCGAACGAGATCGCGGCGCTTATCGTGGAGCCGGTGGCGGCGAACATGGGCGTCGTGCCGCCCGCCGATGGCTTCCTGCAGTCGCTACACGAGATCACGCGCGACGCGGGCGCGCTGCTCATCTTCGATGAGGTCGTCACCGGCTTCCGGCTCGGGCTCGGCGGAGCGCAGTCGATGTTTGGTGTGCAGCCGGACCTGACGTGCTTGGGCAAAGTCATCGGCGGTGGGCTGCCGGTCGCGGCGTACGGGGGTCGGCGCGAGATCATGGAGCAGCTCGCGCCGCTGGGGCCGGTCTACCAGGCCGGCACGCTCTCTGGCAACCCGCTGGCGATGGCCGCAGGCGTGATCACGCTGCGCATTCTCTCAGGCGAAGGCGCGTACGGCGTGCTGGACGACCTGACAACGAAGTTCACGCGCGGGCTCGAAGCGCTGGCACGCCATGCCGAGGCGCCGGTGCAGGTCAATCGCGTTGGCTCGATGTTTACTATGTTCTTCAGCGACGAGCCGGTGACCGACTACGCATCGGCGAAGCGCGCCGATACGGAACGTTACGCTCGATTCTTTCGCGCGCTGCTGGAACGCGGCGTGTACTTCCCGCCGTCGCAGTTCGAGGCCTGCTTCGTGTCGCTCGCGCACATGGAGCGGGAGATCGACGCGACGCTGGAGGTGGCGGAACAGGCGTTTGGGGAGTTGGGGGCGCCGTAATTGGCCACAGATGACACAGATGGGACCGAGAAGTCGAAGAATGGAGACCCCAGATTCGGATGTCCCGACGCCTAGCGTGTGGCGAGGCGTGCGGATTTTGGTTTGGCCGGACTTCTCGCGTTATCCAACTACGGATCAGGAGCGCACGCTTCTTCCAGCTACTTTCCTTGGGCTGGCCATGACGAGTGGATTGATAGTCGCAGTCTTTGGCCTGCTAGCCGTGCTCGCCTTGTGGACGGGCAATGCTGTGTTGGCTGGCTTGCTGGCGTTTTTCATGCTGCCGGGGCGCTCCAGGTCTAGTAACGGTGATTCGCGCGGCGCTCTACTATCGAAAGCATTAGCGGTCGACGAGGCTATCCGCCCACCAGCTCACCTACGAAGGTTGTGATCGCTTGGCCTGCGATGAGGACACGCTCGCCGCGGAGTGACGTGCCTATGATTCCGCCGCGCGCGGACGCCTGGTACGCGAGTAGCTCGGTCTTACCCAGCTCGGGAGTCCAGTAGGGCGTCAGCAGGCAAAACGATGAGCCGGTCACGGGGTCTTCGTCGACACCAGCGTTTGGGCCGAAGAAGCGCGACACGAAGTCGTACGGCTTCGTCCCACGCGCGGTTACGATCACGCCACGTACCGGTATCGACATCAGCGCGCGCATGTCAGGCGTCAGACTGCGCACCGTTGCTTCGTCCGCGAGACGGGCGAGGATGTCGTGTTTCCCTTGCCGCACCTCGAGCACGTTGGCGCCAAGCGCTTCGTCCAGGCCGGGCGGCGCCTCGACGGGCACCGGGTCGTCGGCCGGGAAGTTCAGCTCGATCCAGTCGCCGTCGCGCTCGGCGGTCAGCAG
>JBKKBW010000683.1:0-12448 GCA_046713635.1 Dehalococcoidia bacterium | reverse complement strand
GGCACGAGCGAGATCCAGCGCAACATTATCGCGAGTCGCGGCTTGGGACTGCCGAGGTACTAGATCGTGGTCACATCAGCGGCGAAGACGAACGTCTCTCCACCACCCGGCTACTGGCAGAGGGAGGCCAGTCACTACCCGAAGCCGCTCACTCCGCTGGGCGCGGACTTTCTCATCGAGCCGATAAACAGCGCCTTCCGCAAGATGTTCGAGGAGTTCGGATTCCCGCTCGAGGCTCTCGAGTTCCGCGACATAGGCGGCTATGTCTATCAGAGGATGAAGCCGCTCGGCGCAGGCGAAGGCGCTGGCCCTAGTTCGCTGCCGCCGAAGTTTGTGCTGTGGACGGTGCTGCGGTTGCATCCAGCGTTCCGTAAACGTGCTGCCCGCTGTAAGGAAGCGTTCCAGACTCGGCTCGACCGCCAGTACGTTGAGCGCTGGTACGACGAGTTCCGTCCGCAGCTTACGAAGGACATCGCGCGGCTGCGCGCCGTGGATCTCACATCGCTCAGCGACGAACAGCTCGCGGCGCATGTGGATGAAGTCTGGCGCTTCGGCCAGCATGCCTTCGACGTGCACTTCCTGCTCACGCTCACCTGGTTCCCGATCATCAGCCTGACATTCTTCTGCCGCGATCAGCTCGGCTACAGCGACGTTGATGTCCTGCCGCTCCTGGCTGGCCTCTCCGAGACTTCGAGCGAACCGGCCCGAGCGCTCGCCAAGCTCGCTGAAGCCATCCGCGCAGATGACGATCTAAAGAGCGCCGTCGTTGGCGCGCAGTCAGAAGCCGTAGCGGCAGTTCTCGCAGAACGAAGTGCCAAGTTATCCGCTGAATACACAGATTACATCAGCCATTACGGCTACCGCGCGCTCCGCTACGAACTTGTAGAGCAGTGTCTGAACGAGCGTCCAGAGCTCGTGGGGCAGTTGCTCCAGGACCAGCTCCGCCGTCCGGCCGGCGTTGAGCAGGAACAGCAGCAGTTGGCCGCTGCGCGCTCCGAGGCGGAGGAGAAGGCGCTAGCGGCGCTTCCTTCGGATGAGCTGCGCCAAGAGTTCTCCGGCCTGCTACGTGATGCCGGGCGTGCCTACCCGATTCGCGAGGAGAACGAGTTCTACACAGTAAGCGTTCCGCTGGCGCTGGCCCGGATGGCCGTCCTGGAAGCAGGTAGGCGTCTCACCACAACCGGGACGCTTAACTCCCCGGGCGATGTTTTCCTACTGCACGGCGATGAGGTTGCTGGCGCGTTGAGAAGCGGCGCGGTCGATCGAGATGTGATCGAACGGCGGCGTAGCGATTTGGAAGCAGCCGTATCGTTTGACCCACCGGCATCGTACGGCACTGAACCCCCGATACCGCCGCTCGATGTCTTCCCTCCGGAGACGAAGCTTGCGATGGAAGTGCTGCTGTACGCGACGGAGAAGGTCTTCGAGCCGGAGCAGAGTAACAGCCGTGCAGATACCGGCGCGCGGGAACTGAAGGGCATCGCCGCGGCACGTGGCTCCTATTCTGGTCCCGCCCGGGTGATCATGAGCGAGGATCAGTTCGCGCGCATCCAGCCCGGCGATGTGCTCGTGTGCCCCATCACATCGCCCGTGTGGTCGATCCTGTTCGCGAAGGTGGGTGCGCTTGTGACAGACTCCGGCGGCATACTCTCGCACCCGGCGATCATCGCGCGCGAGTACGGTATCCCGGCAGTCGTCGCGACGGGTAACGCGACCCAGATCATCCCGGACGGACAGCAAGTTACCGTCGATGGGAACACTGGCATCGTCCAGCTAGTGAGCTAGGTATGGACTTTCGAGACAAGCCCGACGAAGCAGCATTCCGCACGGAGGTGCGCGACTTCATCGCGAAGGAGTTGCCACCCGAGCTCCGACAGCCTGACGAAGCGATTCTCGGCGTGGGCGTTGGCGAGGACACGCGCGATCAGGGCTGGCTGAAGAAGCTCGCGACCCGCGGTTGGGTCGCGCCCGCCTGGCCAAAGGAGTACGGCGGAGCCGGCATGTCTGTCATGCAGCAGTTCGTCTTCAACGAGGAGATGGCGCGCGCCCGCGCGCCGCGTCCGAACTTCCTCGCGATTGGACTGATTGGCCCAACGATCATCGTCCACGGCAACGACGAGCAGAAGAAGGAATACCTGTTGGGCATTATGTCTGGCGAGGTCTACTGGTGCCAAGGCTTCAGCGAGCCCGGCTCCGGCTCCGACCTCGCGTCGCTCCAGACGCGCGCTGTCATGGACGGCGACGACTTCATCGTCAACGGACAGAAGATCTGGACATCTGGAGCGCACCGTGCTGACAAGATGATGCTTCTCGCTCGGACCGACAACGACGTGCCGAAGCACAAGGGCATTAGCTGCTTCGTGCTGGATATGAAGGCGCCCGGTGTAAGCGTACGGCCGCTTACCAATATGTCCGAGGTTCATAGCTTCAACGAGGTATTCTTCGACAACGTGCGCGTGCCGCGCAAAGATCTGATCGGCGAAATCAACCGCGGCTGGTACGTCGCGACGACGACGCTGGACTTCGAGCGATCGGGCATTATCAGCGCGATCAGTCTCGAGGAGCTGCTGAAGGAAATAGCGACTGCGACACGGCCGATCTGGAGCAGACAGAACGCGGCGCTCGCTCGCAACGAGCTTGCCGATCGCTTCATCGAGGTGAAGATTTCGATTCTGCTCTCCTACCGAATCGCAAGCATGCAGGCGGCCGGCCTAATACCGAACATGGAGGCCTCGATAACCAAGCTGTTCTCGTCCGAGCTGTCCCAGCGCATCGCCAAGACGGCGAGCCATCTTGGCGGCCTCCACGGTGCGCTCGGGCCTGACTCACCGCTCGCGCTGATGGACGGCCGCATCGAGCGGATGTACCGCACGCAGGTCGGCTCGACGCTCGCCGGCGGCACGAGCGAGATCCAACGCAACATCATCGCCCAACGCGGCCTAGGAATGCCGAGGGAATGATCGATGACCAGCGACCTCAAAGCGCAGCACTGCGAACCATGCGAGGGTGGTACTGCACCGATGTCACTCGAGGAAGCGAAGCTGTACGTCGACGCCGTACCCAGCTGGAAGCTTGGCGCGGGCGATCCGCCGAAGCTAACGCGCTCGTACAAGTTCAAGGACTTCGAGCAGTCGATGGCGTTCGTCAACGAAATCGCGACGATAGCGGAAGCCGAAGGACACCATCCGGACATCTACATCTCGTGGAACCGCGTGCGGCTGGAACTCGTAACGCACGCGATCGGCGGGCTTTCGATGAACGACTTCATCATGGCGGCGAAGATCAACGAAACGGAGGGAGGGCGCAGCAAGCAGACACCAGCTAGAAGCTAGAGGCTAGAAGCTTGAACGGTACGCGGGGCGTTCAGCCTCCGGTCTCCAGCCTCAAGCTTCCGACAAGATCAGCAAGACCAAAGAGGAGGGTATTACTAATGGACTTAGGACTGAGCGAGCAGCAAGAGCTGCTCAAGAACGCGGGGAGGGACTTCCTGGAGAAGGAGTGCCCCGAGCAGCACGTCCGCGACATGGAAGAGGACGAGAAGGGCTACTCGCCCGAGCTGTGGAAGAAGATGGCCGAGCTGGGCTGGCAGGGCCTGATCATCCCCGACCAGTACGGCGGCCAGGGCTTCGACTACTTAGACCTCATTGTGTTGATCGAGGAGTTCGGCCGGGCGCTGGTGCCAGGACCGTTCATCCCGACTGCCGTCGGCGGCGCGATCGCGCTCCTGGAGGCGGGCTCGGACGAGCAGAAGCAGCAATACCTGCCCAAGATCGCGTCGGGCGAGCACATCTGGACGCTAGCGCTGACCGAGCCGACAGCGCGTTTCGACGCTGAAGGCGTCGAGCTACAAGCGAAGGAAGAAGGCGACGGCTACGTGCTGAACGGCACGAAGCTCTTCATCCGCGACGCGCACGTCAGCGACTACATGACCGTCGTCGCGCGGACGGGCGGCAAGGGCGAGGACGGCATCACGCTGCTCATCGTCGACAGCAAGTCGCCCGGCATTTCGTTCACGACGCTGAAGACGATCGCTTCGGACAAACAGTGCGAGGTCAAGTTCGAGAACGTCAAGGTCCCGAAAGCTAACGTGCTCGGAACCGCGGGCCAGGGCTGGGAGACCTATGAGAAGATCGCCAAAAAGGGCACTGTTATCGAGTGTGCGTACCTCGTCGGGCTGGCGCAGCGCGACTTCGAGATCAGCGTGCAGTACGCGAAGGACCGCATCCAGTTCGGCCGGCCCATTGGCAGCTTCCAGGCGATCCAGCACAAGGCCGCGGACATGGTGACCGACGTCGACGGCGCGCGCTTCATCATGTACAAGGCCGCCTGGTCCGTTAGCGAAGGCACCGAGGACGCCGACATGGACGTGCACATGGCGAAGGCCTGGTGCAGCGAGGCGACCCGGCGCGTCGTCGCGCACGGCCAGCAGATCCACGGTGGTATCGGCTTCACCAAGGAGTACATCGTCCAGTTGTACTTCCGGCGCCAGAAGGCATCAGAGCTAGCCTGGGGCGACGCCGACTTCCACCGGGAGAAGGTCGCCGACCTGCTAAAGATCTAGCCGTATCGAACGACGACGAGAGGCCGGTCGATTGACCGGCCTCTCTGCTATTCTAGGACATGCCAGAAGACTGTCTCTTCTGCAGAGTCGCCGCACTGTGTCATGCTGAGCGCAGCGAAGCATCTGGCCCCTCGAGACGCACCCTGCCCAGCGGAGCCGCGTCGCGATGACTAACGACTGCCTCTTCTGCAAGATGGCCGCGGGCGAAATCCCCGTCGACAAGCTGCACAGCGACGACCTGTGCTTCGCCATTCGCGACATCAACCCGGGCGCGCCGGTGCACTGCATGGTCATCCCCAACGAGCACATCGCCACCACACGCGAGCTGCAGGAGAGCCACGGAGCGCTCCTGGGCCGGATGTTCGTCGTCGCGGCCAAGGTCGCTGAAGCCGAGGGCGTGGCCGACCGCGGCTACCGCCTCAACTTCAACGTCGGCGAAGACGCTGGCCAGACCGTCTACCACATTCACCTCCACATCATGGGCGGCCGCCGTCTCGGCGTCGCGGGCTAGCGTCTCCCCCTGTGTCACCTGAGCGCCGCCCGTGGCGGCAGCGAAGGGTATCTCCGAACTATTACGGCCTCTGCGCCGACAGCGGCGTAGGCCCGTTCCTTGATACAATGAATACTGAAAGGCAGTCCTCTTGGGCTGCCAGGAGAATGGAGAACAACAGGAAGACATGAACGCCGTAAAGACAGCAGTCTTGCTGGCAGCTATCACAGGTCTTTTCCTCGTCATTGGGTATCTATTGGGGGGGCCGACCGGGATCGTGGTCGCGTTCATAGCCGCAGCGGCGATGAACTTCTTTGCCTACTGGTCGTCCGATAAGCTGGCGCTCCGAATGGCCGGTGCGAAGGAAGTCACGCCCGAAGAAGCGCCGCAACTGCACCGAATCGTCGAGGAAGTGGCGTCCTTGGCGAACGTACCGAAGCCGAAGGTCTACATCGTCGAGAACCCGCAGCCCAACGCCTTCGCGACGGGCCGTAACCCGCACCACGCGGCCGTCGCCGCGACGACCGGCATCATCGATCTGCTAGATGAGCGAGAGCTTCGCGGCGTGCTCGGCCACGAATTGGCGCACGTGCAGAATCGAGACATCCTGACCAGCTCCATCGTTGCAACGCTGGCCGGCGCGATCAGCATGGTCACGTGGTTCGGCCTCTTCTTCGGCGGCGGCCGCGATCGCGGCAACGGCATGATCATGCTGCTGGCGTTCCTCGTCGCGCCGCTCGCTGCCGCGATGATCCAGATGGGCGTGAGCCGCGCTCGCGAGTACCAGGCCGACGCCGATGGCGCGAAGTACACGCACGATCCCGAGGCGCTCGCCAGCGCGCTCGAGAAGCTACACAGCGGTGTTCAGCGCAACCCCATGGAAGCCACGCCGATGGCGCAATCGACGGCGCACCTGTTCATCGTGAACCCGTTCAGCGCTGGCGGCGTATCGAAGCTGTTCAGCACCCACCCGCCGGTGGAGGACCGCGTGAAGCGCCTACGCAACATGGCCTACGGCGGCAACATCACCGCCCAGTAGTCAGCGTTCGTGAGGTTCAGGCTTCAGCCTGATGTCTAGAGACTGATAGAGGCCCCTCACAGAGGGGCCTCTTGTTTGGAATTTCCCTAACCTAGAATTTCGCTCTCGTAGTCGGCCACCGTGCGTACCGACCCGCGCTCGACGGCATCCAGCAGCAAGTGCCTCAAAATGTTGAACGAATCGTCAAGGGCTCCCGTAAGCTTTTCGTCTGAGAGTACTTCGCCGTGGACTGCTTTCGAGCGAATGCCATACAGGCCTCGAACCTTGGCAAATGCCTGGAGGAGTTGCTCACCGCGAGGCGCGAGTACTGTAGAGGTCATGAGAGATATTCGGTAGACCAACTCCGAGTTGACGTTGAATAGCGATTCGATACCGGCCCAGATCCGTGCTATGGCTGCCCGCATGTCCGTGGCAAACCTCCAATCAACGGCTGCTCCAAGGGCGAAACGAAAGCGCTCGTCCGTTGCAGCGAGTCTATTGAAAGATTCAAAACGCCCTCTGAACCACTCCGCGTCGTCGTTGTTGAAAGGCGTTCGACGTGTGTCTCCCGGCGCCAACACGCGGACGTGAAAGTCGAGCAGGGAACCTCGAAATCGTGGTAGGGATGCTCGCGGCTCGTATACCGCCTTTTCAACACCCTCTTCCTTCATCTGATCCTTAAAGTGACCAGCTGTTGCAGCTTGATGACCAGCAACCAAATTCCACGAGTAACTAGACGCTGCTGGACACAAATGGCCGATGTATCCGCGGAGGACCATGAGGGCAGAAGCCAGCCAACACTTGTTCAACGCGTCAAAGCCCGGCCCGTCGGCTGCGTGAGTTGATGAGATCAATTCTGCTCGTGCTGACTGAGCTAGTGGCTCGAGCAGCGCCCATTGTTGGAAGCCTACGGCGCCGACGGATGCCAAGTCGAAGACGGTAAGCGGCTCATGGAGTCGCTGAAGAGTCACTGACTGGCCCAGCTGAAAGGAGTCTTCTTCGAGGGGCAGCCCGCAGACAAGAACGAACCAATAGTCTGGAAGTGCCTCGGGTTCGGGCATAGGTCTAGTTTCGCGCGTTACGGCTAGCTAGACGATCTCCAGCATTCGGTCCAGCGCGACCTTCGCCCAGCGGGCGGTCTCGGCGGGGACGACGATCTGGTTCACGATGTGACCTTCGGCCAGCCCTTCGAGCGCCCAGCAGAGGTACGCAGGGTGCACGCGGTACATCGTCGAGCAGGGGCAGACCACCGGGTCGAGGCAGAAGACGGTCTTGTCCGGGTTCTCTTTCGCCAGCCGGCTGACCAGATTGATCTCAGTCCCGACACCCCACGCGCTGCCGCTCGGGGCGTTCGCGATCGTCTTCGCGATGAACTCTGTCGAGCCGTCGCAATCGGCGGCCTGGACGGTCTCCAGCCGGCACTCCGGATGCACAACGATCTTGACACCGGGGATGCGCGCTCGCGCGTCGTTGATCTGATCGACGGTGAAGCGCTGGTGGACGGAGCAGTGGCCCTTCCAGAGCAGGATACGCGAACGCTGTAGGTCGTCGTCGCTCATGCCGCCGAGCGAGCCGAACGGCTTGTTGTAGTCCCAGAGCGGCATCTGGTCCAGCGCGATACCCATCTTGACGCCGGTGTTGCGGCCCAGGTGCTGGTCGGGGAAGAAGAGCGCGCGCTTCTTGTGCGCGAACGCCCATTCGAGGACTCTCGGAGCGTTGCTGGACGTGCAGACGGCGCCGCCGTGCTGTCCGACGAACGCCTTGAGCGCGGCCGCTGAGTTCATGTACGTGATTGGCACCGTTTCGTCCGCGATGCCGGCGTCCTCCAGCTCCTGCCAGCAGGCATACACGTCTTCGGGGTCGGCCATGTCGGCCATCGAACAGCCGGCGGCCATGTTTGGTAGGACGACCTTCTGGTGGGGCCCACTAAGGATGTCGGCCGCTTCCGCCATGAAGTGCACGCCGCAAAAGACGATGTACTCCGACTCGGCGTGCTCGGCGGCCCACTGCGAAAGCTTGAACGAATCAGCGACGAAGTCCGCGAACTGGATGACGTCCTCGCGCTGGTAGTGGTGCCCGAGGACGACGCATCGCGTCCCGAGCCGCGCTCGCGCGGCGGCGATACGATCGATGATCTCTTGTGGTTCGAGGGCGAGGTACTCGCGCGGGATGTCCTGCTGCCAGAAGCCGAACGAGCGCTCCTCTACGAGTGGCACCGTGGCAGTGCTATCGGCTTCGCAGGCGATGCCTGGAAGGACGGTTGGCCGGTCCGGGGCGGCTAGGGTAACCACGAGAGGCTCCTCTCCCGCTTGAATTAGTGTACTAGATACACTAATCTACCACAGCTTCGGAATGGTGTCAAGAGTACACTAAGTCCGCTTCCCTGTGTCATCTTGAGCGAAGCGAAAGATATTTCGCCTCTACTGGCGAGGAGCGCTATTTGGCGCGCTTCTGTGATTCCGAGCGCGCGAGGAATCTAACGGAGCACAATGACGTCCGTCTGATGATCGCCTCCTCGACCACACGGTGAAAAAGTTCCCCCACTTTTCTCTAAAAAGTGCCAAAAGTCGCTTGGAGTTATTCGAAGCTAGGCGTAACATCGTCCCATGTTCGCTTACTGTCATCCCGACCCTCGACGCCCCCTCTCGGAACTATGTCACGCTGGGCGCCGCCGGTGGGCGTCAGCGAAAGGTATTTCGGGGTTGCCGGCGAGGCATTTGGCCCTCCTGAGGCCAGGATCGCTTCAATCAAAGAATTGCGCAGAAACAGATTCAGAAAAAAGTAGAAGTGCAGATCAAATCAAAGAGCGGGCTGTTCCGCCAGCCCTGCTACCCCGCCGCCCAGAGATGCATTGCTGCCAGCGCGCGGTACGGCCGCCACACCTCCGCGCGCTCCTCCAGCTCGCCCGTGGAGATGCTCTCGCGGCCAAGAAGCCGTGCGGCTGACCTCCGCAGGCCCAGGTCGCCGGCCGGAAACGCGTCGACGTGGCCCGTGGCGCGCATGGCGATGCACTGCGAAGTCCAGGCGCCGATGCCGGGCACCGTTTCGAGCTGCTCCGTCAGGGCGTCGAGGCCGGTAGAAGGCTCGAGGCTGATCTGCTCCGAGGCATACGCGCGCGCGAACGAGCGAATGGTCGCCGCCCGCGCGGACGGCATGCCAAGCTCAGCGAGCTGCCGTTCACTTGCGGAAGCCAGCCGTTCCGCGGTCGGAAACGTATGCGTCAGGCCGAGCGTGTCCAAGCCCGGCACCGGCGAGCCGAACGTCTCCACCATCCGGCCGAGGATGGTGCGGGCCCCGCGCAACGATATCTGCTGGCTGACGATGATGCGTACCGCTGTCTCGAAACGGTCCCACGCTCCAGCAAGACGGAGCCCGGGCCTCTCTGCTATGAGCGGTCCGAGCAGCTTGTCGTTCGCAAGGTCAGGAACTCGACTGGCGACGGCTAGATCCAGGCCAAACATGCGTCTAACACGAGCAACGTCGTCGATCAGAGCGTTGTAGGTCGGCAGGTGTGCGAGTATGAGCAGGTGCTTCTGGTCCCCCGCATCGGTCACGTCGATCACCCCAGGATGACCGCATGTCGTGATCGTACGCCGAAACGTCCCTGTGGCGACGGTTTCGATTCCTGGTACTGCACGTGCTGAAGCGAACCGAAGCATCTCGTCGAACGAGAAGGCGCCTATGTACGCTGTGCGGAGCGGCAGCCCGCCGTCTGCGACGAGCCGGTCCCGCTGTCGCCGCTTCGCGCGAAGATCGGTCGGCGTGAAGCGAAATGTATCCAGCATGGCGCGATTCATTTGGCGCGTGCTGTTGAAGCCGGCCGCGAATGCGATCTCTGTCACTGAGAGGTCGCTCTCATCCAGCAGCCGCCGCGCGAAGTGAGCGCGTCTGGATCGCGCGACAAACGACGGCGTTGCGCCGAGGTGTTCGACGAACAGTCTGCGCAGCTGCCGCCCGCTCAGGCCGATCCGGCCGCCGAGCACGTCCTCGGTCGATTCGTCGAGGGCTCCCTCGCTGATTAAGAGTACCGCGCGTTGTACTGGCTCGGGTGCGCTGTTCGTAGCGTATGTAGGGGGCAACCTGTCCGGCCGGCAGCGCAAGCACGGCCGGAAGCCGGCGGCTTCCGCCGCCACGGCCGACCGATGGCGCGTAACGTTCCTGCGGTTTGGCGACGCGGGACAGCCCGCGCGGCAGTATATCCCAGTCGTCACGACACAGCTCAGAGAGGCCGTTCGCATGTTCATGTCACCATGTTAACCGGGCCAGGGCAGGCTGGCGAGACAGATCCGGACATTCTGCCGGCTTGTCCGGATCTGTCTAGCAACAGCTGTGAAAGCGGTGCATAATGGCCTTGCTATGAAACACACAACCAGCGATATCACCAAGAACGGCAAGGTCCATACGTGGGCGCAGAAGTCTCCCTTCGGCAAGCTAATCATCGTGGCAGGCGACGACTCTCGTGTGCGGCTTGTACAGCTCCATGGTTCTAAGACGTACTGGCAGCACCCCGCTGAGGTTGCGTCAAAGGCGCCTGCGCCCGTGCGCAGGATCGCCGCAGCGTTCGAACGCTACTTCGACGGCGACGCACACGCAGTGGATGGGCTCGACGTCGATCTCACTGATCTGGCCAGCGACTTCAAGCGCACAGTGTTGACGACGCTGCGACAGGCGGTGCCACCCGGCGTGACGATTAGCTACGCCGAGCTCGCCGAGCTAGTCGGCCATGCGGGTGCCGCCCGTGCCGTCGGCACAACCATGGCGACGAACCCCGTACCGATCATTCTGCCTTGTCACAGGGTGCTCGCCTCCGACGGGACATTGGGTGGGTACGGCGGCGGCCTGGACATGAAGCGCCACCTGCTGCGGCTCGAAGGTGTGCAAGCTTTCAGCGGAAAGGAACGGCGATGATTCCAGGTCAGTTCATCGATCTGTACGCTGCCGCCCGTTTGCGCGAGCGTGAACAGTGCTGCGTCCGCAGCCAGCCCGTTAGACTCCACCATCGCTCGCCGTGGAAGTGGCGGATCGCGCAATCACTCGTTCGCTTGGCTGTGGGGATCGGGGAGACCAAGTGCGCCTCGATCGTTCGGCCCCACATCGCTCTAGTTCGGGCGATATATACGCTTAGTAAGCGACGGCATCCGGGAGCCACGCGGTGCTCTCTTCTTCAGATGACGGTGTAGGGCCGTGTGCTGTAAGCTCATTGAGCATGAGGCTTCACCTCATTCGTCATGCCGCTGTCGTGGTCAGGCCCGAGCAGCCATCCAAGGATTGGCACCTCTCCCCGGAGGGTCGTACTGCCACCGAAGGGCTGGCGAGCGATGCTGACTGGACCACACTGGCCCGCCTCTACACCAGTTCGGAGCCGAAGGCGATTGCGACCGCCCAGCGCATCGCGATGCGGAATGCGCTGCCAATCAGTATCGAGTCAGCACTGCACGAAGTCGAAAGGCCGTGGGCGGGCGGCGACCATCAAGAGTATCGCGAGCTAGCGCGTAGCTACCTTTGTGGCGAGCCGGTCGATGGTTGGGAGCCGCGCGAGACATCCGCGACCCGTATTCGCGCCAGCATCGAGACGATCGTCTCGGCGCACAGCCAAGCGGACGTTGGCGTGGTGTCGCACGGGCTGGTTCTGTCGCTCTTCCTGGGCGCCCTTCTTGGGCTGGACGGCCGTGCCACAGCAGCTCTGTGGGACGGCATCGCATTTCCTGATTACGCCATCGTGGATCCAAGTGCTCGCACGCTGGTCCGCCCATTCTCCGCCTAGCTTCGATTTGACATCAGACGGCGATAACAGGTAACCAACAGACACCCCCGCCGTTCTAGTTACTGAGGATCCTAGATGCGAGCACCCCGCCTATCGGCCCGACTGCGCGCGGCGCCCTGCTTCCGCGCGGGCACCTTACTACTACTGACAGTAGTTGGTCTGCTGCTCAACGCGACGCCTGCAGTGGCCGCGCAGAACACCACCGCCCAGCCTGACTCAGGCGGTCAGTACACGTCGCTTGAGTTGGACAGCTCCGGCAATCCGGTCATGAGTCACTACGATCCCGCTATCGGTGAACTCAGAATTGTCCACTGCGCGAGCCCCGATTGCACCGGCAGCAGGACACTGGCGTCGCCTGATGTAACCACGAACGATGTCGGAGAGCGCACATCGCTTGTCCTCGTTGCGGGAGACGTTCCGGTAGCAAGCTACTACGATGTCGATCTCAAGGATCTCAAGTTTGTCCACTGCGGCAACACTGCTTGCACCGCACCAACGATCCGGACAATCGACTCGATCTTCCCGCCGAACATTAACGTAGGCCTATACAGCTCCATTGTTGTCAACGGCGCCGGCAATCCCGTGATCGCGTACTACACAGAGCCGTACGACATC
>JBKKBW010000682.1:0-2027 GCA_046713635.1 Dehalococcoidia bacterium | reverse complement strand
TACGCTCGGCAGGCATTCGCCACACCTTTGCCCGTTCTAGTAGCCCGGTGAGGCGCAAGTTCTCATGAATCACTTCTGCAGAGGCAGGCGACTTGTCGACGAAGTCGCACCAGCCCGCCCCGCGACTAAGAGCTTCAATGCCCAGGGCGCCGCTGCCCGCGTAGAGGTCCAGCACCCGAGTGAAGTCTGCGTTCTGGGCTTCCAGCGCATCATACATCGCACCGCGGACTAAGTCCGACGTAGGCCGAACGCCTTCTGGCGCGCTCTTGAGGCGGCGGCCTCCTGCACTCCCGCCGATAACGCGTAGCCTACGAGCCAACAGAGAGCCGCAGCTCTTGCCCGAGCCGGATCGCGCCATCGCTCACGATGAGCGTGAGCGTGTAATCGCCGGGTTCGTCGGGTGCCCGCCAGGACACGTTTGCGCCAGTGTCCAGCTCCAGCTCGCCTGCTGAAGCAGTCCAGCGAGGTTGAAGCAGTTCACTGTTTGGCTGCACCAGCTGCGCCGTACCGCTGGATGCGTATTGCGACAAAGCGACTACTAAACCTGAGTCACTAGCTCCGCTCGATACGTCCTCAATAACGACACCGCGGAGCTGATAGCGTTGTGCGATCCCCAGTTTTGCAGATTCGCTGAATGTATTCGCCAGCCACACGTTGCGCTGACCGCCACCTCCGGTGTAGGTGAACGCCACCGCCTTGGCCGCGTCGTCCCAATGAAGCGGAGAGCCCCCGGACTGCTCGCTCAGGTTCTGGCCGTATATCGATACTGATGTCCCGCCGTCCACGGGCGTGTCGCCTTGCAGCGCTGGTGTGCTAGCGAGAGTGAGCGCTTCGGTAAGCGTAAGCGTTCGCGCACCCGCGGAACTCTGCTCCTGGCTCAACGAATCGATGGTGATTAGCAGTTTGCTTGCGCCAACGCGCGGCACAAGATAGCCAATCGCTTGATCGAGCGTCGCGTAGGAAGTCCCCGGCGCGCTATCCGGCGAGACCTTGATCGCCTCGACCAGCGGCGCCAATGCGTCCCAGTCGAAGCCACGCGTATCCCACTCTGTGCCCTGCTGCAGTGGTGCAGGGAGAGTCAGCGTCAACGACCGGTTCGCTTGCCGGAGTTGTGCAGAGAGCGCGGCGACAAACGTGACGAAGTCGTCACTATCCTGGGCGTCGATTATTCGGTAGTCCAGATCGATACCCGCATAGTCGTTGTCACTTGCCAGAGTGACAACTGCGTCAAGGTGGATGGCACGGCTTTCGTTTGAAGCAAGGATGCGGCCAAGGGTTGCGGCGTCCGTTGCCCGAATCGTCGGCACAAGAGCAGCGGTCAGGTTGTCGGGCAACGGGCCTAGCTGACCGCCCACCGAGCCATCGTCGTTGACCGTGTAGCCCTGCGCATTGAGCGTCGTGAGCAAGCCGAGCATTCCCTCGTCCAGTTCGGCGTTCGCGGGCAGGCTGCCTGACACGGACCGTCCTGCCTCACCCCTGCGGAACACCGCGACGTTGCTGGGCAAGGGGTCAACGTCGCCGCTCGCAGCCTCACCATCTGCGACAACATTGGCCGTGCCGACCCCGCGCCATTCGTCATCCTCGTACGTGTAGAGAAGGAGTTCCTCCCTGACGGGCTGTGCCGAAGTGAGCGGCACGCCGACCGTCGCAGCACGATTCACCGGCTCGGTCGATTGCAGGTCGTAAAGCGCACTGACGGCTTCAAGCCCTGCGGGGACGGGTGGCATTTCGTCTCTCGGCCTCGCCGTCACTGGCCCGCTAACGCTCGCATCGCCTCCGCCAGTATCAAGGATGGAGATTGGGGGTAGCACAAGAACGAGCATGAAGAGCCCGAGCACGATCCCTGTGGCAACGATGATCGCGGCCGCTCTGTCTCGTGATGGAGACGAATCGGCCTGAATGACGCGTTCGAAGGGGCCCGGTTCCTGCATACTTCGCTGCCCGGGACGGTCGCGGGTTGTCCACGTCGGAGTGGCGTATTACGCCGGCAATCTGGCCATCTGGGCGGGGCCATTGTAGCACGACCC
>JBKKBW010000681.1:0-12878 GCA_046713635.1 Dehalococcoidia bacterium | reverse complement strand
CAGCAAGCCCGCGCTGGGTCCGGCCCGCGCCCCGGGTTCGAGGGTGGCCAGACGCCGTTGATTCGTAAGCTGCCGGTGAAGCGAGGCTTTCGCAATCCGTTCCGCATCGAGTTCACGCCCGTGAACTTACGCGACCTCGGCAGGTTCCCGGCGGATAGCGAAGTGACACCGGAGACACTCCAGGCGGCCGGGCTGATCCACTCGTCCGAGGACGCGATCAAGGTGCTCGGTGACGGTGACCTGTCTGGCGCCCTTACCGTGCGTGTACATCGGGTTTCGGCGCCGGCGCGGGCGAAGATCGAGGCGGCTGGCGGCACAGTGCAGGAGATCATGCCCCGCAAGGAGCCGAAGGAACGCAAGGTACGAGAGCGCAAGAAGGCAGTTGCGGTTGAGGATTCAGACGGGGTAGACGCGGCGGACAAGGCGGAGACCGCCGAGGAGCACGATGGCGACAGCAGCGAGAGCACAGAGAGCACAGACGCCGACTAGGCCGCGCCTTCTCCAGGCAGCGGTCGACGCGTTTCAGCAGCCGGATATCCGGCGCAAGCTGGTCTATACGCTCGGCCTGCTTGTTGTCTTCCGATTCGTCGCGCACGTACCGATCCCAGGCGTCGACACGGCGCTTCTCGAGCAAGCCTTCGAGAACAATGCGATCTTGGAGTTCTTTGACCTGTTCAGCGGGGGCGCGCTCCGAAATATGAGCGTCGCGGCACTGGGCGTCTATCCGTACATCACAGCCTCGATCATCATGACCATGCTTCAGCCGATTGTCCCGAGTCTGCAGGCGCTTTCGCGTGAGGGCGAGTCGGGAAGGCAGCGAATCCAGCTCTATACGCACTACCTGGCTGTGCCGATGTCGGTGGTCCAGGGCTACAGCCAGCTCATCATTTTGGAGCAAGCCGGCGCAATTAGCGGCGTCGGCTTCACAGGGCCCGACGCGCTGCCTACGCTGGCCGCTGTGATCTCGCTGACCGCTGGCACGATGTTCCTGGTGTGGTTGGGCGAGTTGATTACAGAAAACGGCATTGGCAACGGCATATCGCTCATCATCTTCGGCGGCATCGTCGCCGGACTACCCACGCTACTACCCAACATAGCTGACTCGTCCGTTGGCCTCTTTGGCGTTGCGGGATTGGCGGCAATCGGCATCGCCGTACTAGCGTCCATCGTTTTCATCCAGGAGGCGCAGCGGCGGATTCCCGTGCAGTACGCGCGCAGTGTGTTTCGTTCTGGGCGGATGTACCGCCAGTCAGGTCAGAGCCATATTCCGCTGAGGGTGAACTCCGCTGGAATGATCCCACTGATCTTTGCGTTCTCGCTGGTCATATTCCCGTCCTACTTCGCGACGTATCTCCGCGATCAGACGGATTCTGGCTTCCTACACGACGGAGCGGTCTGGTTCATCGATTGGTTCGGGCCCGGCACGACTGGGGCGAACACGTCACCCGGCTTTCTTATTACAATCTTCGTTCTGGTTGTAGTCTTCACGTTTTTCTACACGCTAGTCATCTATCAGCAGCAGAACTTGGCGGAGAATTTACAGAAGAACGGCGGCTTCATTCCGGGTATCAGACCGGGGCGGCCGACGGCTGAGTACATCATGCGTGTCCTTGTACGCATCACGTGGGCTGGAGCGCTGTTCCTGGGCTTTATCGCGATTTTGCCGAACCTCCTTACTGCATTCTTCAACGTCCAGTCGCTGACAGTGAGCAGCAGCAGCCTGATCATCGTGGTAGGTGTGGTGCTCGACACGATGCGGCAGCTTGAATCGCAATTGATGATGCGCAATTACGAAGGCTTCATTCGTTAGCCATCCGGCTCACGCACGAATGGAAGGAGTGGAAAGTTCGTCCGCTGTGTACGTAGTTCTCCTTGGCCCCCCCGGTATCGGTAAGGGAACGCAGGCAAGGCTTATCGCTAGCCGGCTCCGAATTGCGCATGTATCGACAGGCGACATGTTTCGGGATGCGGCAGCCTCGGGCGCAGAGCTCGGCATGCGCGCCAAGGCGTACATGGACCGAGGTGAGTTGGTCCCGGATGAGCTGACGATCGGTATGCTTGAAGAGCGCCTAGAGCACTCGGACGCGGAGCGCGGCGCCATCTTCGACGGCTTTCCACGGACGCGCCCCCAAGCGGAAGCGTTGGACGGCGCGCTGGCTAGGCAGGGCAAGTCTGTCGACATCGCGCTCCACATCACGGCCCCTGACGAGGAGCTCGTCAGACGCCTAAGCGGCCGTTGGCTCTGTCCGAATTGTGGCGAGATCTACCAAGAAGCCAGCCGCCCTCCCCGCCAGGCAGGTATCTGTGACGCTTGTGGCACGTCCTTGATCCAACGCGAGGACGACACGGCGGAGGTTGTTCGCCAGCGTCTGGTGAAGCAGCGGCCGCCTGCTGATCTGCTCGATCACTATCGCAAGCAAGGCAAGCTTGCGGACATGAATGGCGAGCAGAATATCGACGCAATGACTGGACAGCTCCTGGACGCCATCGGGCGCGGAGTCGAGGCGCCAGCCAAGAGCTAATTGAATATGCCCATTATCATTAAGTCCGACGACGAAATCGCTTTGATGCGAGAGGCAGGCCAGATTGTAGCCGAAGTTCTGGAGGGGTTGGTGGCCGAAGCTAGGCCTGGCCTACGAACGGCGGAACTTGATACAATCGTACGCGAGGAATTCAAGCGGCGGAAGGTGGTTCCCACGTTCCTGGGATACCAAGGCTATCCGGCGCATGTCTGTGTGTCTGTCAACGAAGAGATTGTCCATGCTATTCCCGGCGGGCGTGTACTCCAGGAGGGAGACGTCGTCAGCATCGATTTAGGGGCGACGCACCGGGGATTCGTGGCAGACTCCGCGCTGAGCATCGGCATCGGTCAGATGGAGCCGGAGCGACAGCGATTGGTTGATGTGACGCACGAGGCACTTTGGCAAGGTATCCAGGCGGCGCGGCCTGGCGCGCACGTGAGCGATATTTCGCACGCCGTACAGACGCACGCCGAAGCCGAAGGCTTCTCCGTCGTTCGCGAGTACGTCGGACATGGCGTTGGGCGGGAGATGCACGAGGAGCCCCAGATACCCAACTACGGCCCGCCGCACCGTGGACCGTTGCTCCGCAAGGGAATGGTGCTCGCCATCGAGCCGATGGTCAACATCGGTGACTGGCGGACGAAGAAGCACAACGACGGTTGGACCGTCAGCACGCTCGATGGGAGCCTCTCGGCGCACTTCGAGCACACGATTGCGATAACAGACAACGAAGCGGAAGTGCTGACGCTTCGGAAAAACGAGCGGATTCCGTTCGCGGCTGGCGCAGCAGCGAGTCGCGAACGGTAGCTAAAGGAACGGATGAGTAAAAAGGACGGAATCGAAGTAGAGGGAGTGGTGACGAAACCGCTGCCGAACGCCATGTTCCGGGTGGACCTGGCGAACGGGCATGAGGTGCTCGCCCACATTTCCGGAAAGATGCGGATGCACTACATCAAGATCGTGCCAGGCGACCGGGTCCTCGTTGAGCTGTCGCCTTACGACCTGGCGCGGGGCCGCATCACGTATAGGTTCCGTTGAGGATCGCGAGATGAAAGTACAGGCGTCGGTCAGGAAGCGCTGTGAGAAGTGCCAGATCATTCGCCGCCACGGCGTGGTGCGGATTATTTGCGAGAACCCCAAGCACAAGCAGCGGCAGGGCTAGGAGGAAGCGATGGCGCGAATTGCTGGAGTAGATGTTCCGCGCGATAAGCATATCGACATATCGCTGCGCTACATCTTCGGTATTGGCCCCAGCCTATCGAAGAGGATCTGCGATCAGGCGCAGGTGCCAGGTATCACCAAAACGCGCGACCTGACGGACGACGAAGTCAGCCGCATTCGCGAAGTGATTGACAAGAGTTGCACGGTGGAGGGCGACCTTCGGCGCGAGGTGCGCCAGAACATTCAGCGGCTGATCGAGATCAACTGCTACCGAGGTACGCGGCACCGGCGGGGGCTCCCCGCGCACGGACAGCGCACACGGACGAACGCACGAACACGTAAGGGCCCACGGAAGACGGTTGCCGGTAAGCGCCGCGCCGTAGCGAAGAAGTAGGTGGAGTAGATGGCGGAGCGCAAAGGCCGTCGGCGCGAAAAGAAGACCGTCCCAAAAGGGAAGGCCTTCATCCAGTCGACGTTCAACAATACGATCATCACGCTGACAGATCCAAATGGGAACGTCGTTGCTGCCGGTAGCGCCGGTAACGTTGGGTTCAAGGGTTCGCGCAAGTCGACGCCGTTCGCCGCGGGACAGGCCGCTGAGCGTGCCGCCAAGAAAGCGATGGAGCACGGCATGCGTCAGGTCGAAGTGATGGTAAAGGGTCCGGGCGCCGGACGCGAAGCTGCGATCCGTTCGCTGGAAGCGGCCGGTCTTGCAATACAGAGTATCCGCGACGTAACGCCGATGCCGCACAATGGCTGCCGGGCGCGCAAGCGACGGCGGGTCTAGAAGGGAATACATGGCACGATACACAGGCCCCGTCTGTAGACTTTGCCGCCGGTATGGCGACAAGCTGTACCTGAAGGGCGACCGCTGCTCGACGCCTAAGTGCGCGTTCGAGCGGCGGCCACAGCCGCCCGGCCAGCAACGCTTCGGGCGGAGGCGGCGCGTCTCTGACCGCGCACTTCAGTTGCGCGAGAAGCAGCGCGCTCGATTCATCTACGGCGTCATGGAGGCGCAGTTCCGGCGTTACTACCGCGACGCGATGCGGCGAGCCGGCGTGACGGGCGAGACGCTCGTCCGGCTGCTGGAGATGCGGCTCGATAACGTCGTGTACCGGCTCGGGTTCGCTGACTCACGGGCGCAAGCGCGTCAAATTGTTCGACACGGGCACATCGATCTGAACGGCCGGACGACGAACATCCCATCGGCCGCGCTGAAGGTCAGCGATGTGGTTACGTGGTCGACGAAAGGAAAGGCCACAGAGATACACAAGGTGATGCAGGGAACCCTGCAGAGCAAGGAGATCCCAGACTGGCTCTCCGCCGACTCAGCGAACATGAGCGGTCGCGTTCTTACGCAACCCGACATTTCGCAGGCCGGCGCGAAGTTCGATCCGGCGGTGATTGTTGAATTCTACTCTCGATAGGGAAGGCATAATGAACCTCGCCAGCATTGATCCAAGCCTTACGACGACTCTGACCAACACCGAGCCAGAGAAGCCGCAGATCACCATTGAGCAGGAGACGGAGACGTCTGCCCGCGTGATCGCTGAGCCGCTTTCGCCGGGCTTCGGTATTACGGTCGGCAACTCGCTGCGACGCGTACTTCTGGGATCGCTCCCGGGCGCTGCGGTTACGTCGGTGCGCATCGAGGAAGTCGTACACGAATTTTCGACGATTCCAGGTGTCAAGGAAGACACGATGGAACTACTCCTGAACGTGAAGCAGATCCGCTTGCGTCCACTCGCCGACCGACCGGGCAAGATGTACCTGGAGGCCACCGGCCCCGCCGTGATCCACGCGCGGGACCTGCAGGTGGCCGCTGACTACGAAATTGTGAACCCGGACCAGTACATTGCGACTATAGATGGCGATAAAGCTCATCTTACTATCGAGTTCACGGTGGAGCGCGGCCGGGGCTATCTTCCGGCGGACCAATCGGACGGGCTGCCGATCGGGGTGATCCCCGTGGACGCGGTCTTCAGTCCAGTGCAGAAGGTTAACTACCACGTCGAGCATACGCGCGTCGGTCAGATGACGAACTACGACAAGCTCGTCCTGGAAGTGTGGACGGACGGCACGATGACAGCAGTCGACGCCGTGAGCCAGAGCGGTGACATCTTGCGCGATGAGCTTTCCCTCTTCGCACGCTTGGGCAAGCCAGAGGCGGCTGTCGTCGAGCATGGTGTCGGACGAGGACAAATCCTTCCGCCGGACAAGTACAACACACCGATCGAAGACCTCAACCTTTCGGTACGCGCGTACAATTGCCTGAAGCGCAGCGGTCTGATGACCGTGGGTCAGGTATTGGAGAAGAGCGAAGAAGAGCTCCTGACGCTGCGCAACTTCGGGCAGAAGTCATACGACGAGTTGAAAGACAAGCTGGTGGAGCTGGATTACCTAGCTCCCGGTGAACTGGAAGAACGGCGCGAGCCGATGCCGGGTGATGACGATTACAGCCCTCTGGGCGCAGCTCTGATTCAGGCGTTGCAGGAAGCCGGCGAAGATCCCTCCGAGCTGCTAAAGAGCAGTAGCGACGACGACAGCGGCGGCGTCAGCGTGGGGCAGGACTTCCCGCGATGAGACACGCCCGAGGCTATCGAAAGCTTGGCAAACCGACGGCGCATCGCAACCTGATGCTGCGCAACCAGGTCAAGGACCTGCTCAAACATGAGGCGATCAAGACGACCGAGGCGAGAGCCAAGGAGACGCGCCGCTCCGCGGAGCGGATGATCACGCTTGGCAAAGCCGGAACACTGCACGCCCGGCGCCTGGCGTTCAAGTATCTGAACGACAAGGACATCACCGCCAAGGTTTTTGATGACATTGCGCCGCGCTATACATCGCGGCCGGGCGGCTACACTCGCTTACTCAAGCTGGGCAGGCGACTGGGCGATGGCGCCGAGATCGTCCAGCTGGAGCTCGTCGCCGACGCCGAGTGACGAGCCGGCGGCTCGCTCTGCTCATCGAGTACGATGGCAGCCCTCCCCTCTCGGGCTCGCAACTCCAGACGAACGCGCGCACTATCCAAGGGGAACTGGAAGCAGCCGTGCAACAGCTCACAGGCGAGCACAAACGCATCGCTTTCGCGGGACGGACCGACGCGGGAGTCCATGCCCTCGGCCAGGTCGCGGCGTTTACAACGGAATCGGAGCTCAAGACGGAGGTCTTCGTTCGCGGACTGAACGCGCTGCTGCCAGAGTCAATCGCGGTCCGCCATGCAGTCGAGTCTGCGCCGGACTTTGATCCACGGCGGCACGCCTCGAGCAGGACGTATCGCTACCTCATCCACAATACGCCGGTGCGCTCTCCCCTGTGGCGAACGCGCGCTTGGCACGTCGCGGAGCAGCTCGATACGAAGGCGATGCAGGCGGCGGCCGATTCGCTGGTGGGCGAGCGCGACTTCGCGGCATTCAGCCGCCGGGAGGACGTCACGACCGTCCGTCGCGTCTTCCGCTGCGACGTCAGGCGCCGTCCGCCAATGGTCGCTGTGGAGATCGAAGCGAACGCCTTCCTTCGGCAGCAGGTCCGCCGGACGGTTGGCGGCCTGATACAGGTCGGCATGGGGAAGCAGACGCCAGCGGCCTTCCGGAGGCTGCTACGAGTGGCAGAGCCCGCCTCAGCGGGCCCGGTGGCTCCAGCCAGAGGTCTCTATCTCGTCCGGGTCGCCTACCCCACCCTCGATCTTGAACCAGGGATACGCTACCATAACTCGTCGGCCGCAAAGGGCCGACGATTGGTGAAATGAGACTATGAAGACATTCTCGCTCAAGGCAAAGGAAGTAGAAACTAGCTGGCACGTCGTCGATGCCGAGGGACAGCCTTTGGGGCGCCTGGCGTCGCAAGTTGCCCTGCTCTTGCGTGGCAAGCACCGGCCCAGCTACACACCGCATCTGGATAACGGTGACTTCGTCATCGTTGTGAACGCGGCAAAGTTGCGGCTGACCGGCAGCAAGTCAGGCCAGAAGATCTACTACCGGCACACGGGCTACCCGGGTGGCCTGAAAGAGACCGTACTGGACAAGATGATGGACAAGCACCCGGACCGCGTTGTCCAGAAAGCCGTCAAGGGCATGCTGCCGCACAACCGTCTGAGCAGGAAGCTGCTTGGTCACTTAAAGATATACGGCGGCCCGGAGCACCCGCACAGTGCCCAGGTAAACGCCGGCAAGGCCAAGGAGCCTGTTGCCGCGAAGGAGTCTGCATGAGCGCAAACGAAAAGTATTACGCCGGCACCGGCCGCCGCAAGACATCGGTTGCCCGTGTGCGCCTGTTACCAGGGGCCGGCCCGGCCGTGATCAATGACCGCACGTTTGAGGACGTATTCCCGCGCAGCACCCTTCGCTATTTGGTGATGCAGCCCCAGACCGTAACCGAGACCACGGAAAAGTTCCACGTGCAGGCGAAGATCGCCGGCGGCGGCATCAGCAGTTGGGCGGGCGCGCTTTCGCACGGCATCGCGCGCGCGCTGGTCGCGTTCGACTCTGACTACCGCTCTCCGTTGCGCAAGCACGGGCTGCTGACGCGAGACGCGAGAGAGAAGGAACGTAAGAAGCCCGGCCTGAAGCGCGCCCGAAAGGCGCCGCAGTACACCAAGCGCTAGCAACTTTCAGCTAGTCAGCAATCAGCAAGGCCGGGCAACACGCCCGGCCTTTTGGTCTGTCGGCTACCCCTGCGCCAACCGACCTTTAACGCGCGTGATGGGATCGATTGGCGTTGGATCGAGGCCGTTGAGGAGCGCGAGGTAGTAGCTGACGAAATCGCCGAGGTAGGTGGCGCTCAGTACCTGCGCCAACGGGGTCTCGCCGGCGACATCGATCCGCTCGTGAGCGACGCCGGCCCGCGATAGCTCGTCCGCGGTTGCTTCGTAGCGGACTTCGTCGCGGCGCTCGATAGCGGCCGGGAGTAGGAAGAGTACGGAAAGCTGCTGGACGAGCGCCTGCGGCAGGCCGAAGCCGACGACGCTGTTGTGGTCGATCTCCGGCAGCTCGTCCCAGAAGGCCCAGGACTTGCTGTTCTCGTTGACCTGCGTCTTCCAGCGATGCGCGGCATCGGCAAGGACTCCGCCTCCGACGATCACCGGTAGCCGCCCCTGCAGCCGCCTGGCCAATTGCTTCGCCGCGTTGTCTACGGCCGGCGCGGCGAACCTTAAGGCTTCGCGCTGGCGGCGCATCGTAGCGATCGACTCGGCAACGGCAGGAGTCTGATCACCCATAAAGCCAGCACATTCGCCCAGCGCGAGCAGCGCCATGAGCTGGTGGCCTAAGGCGCAGCGTGGCTGGCCATCGTAGGTGTATGTGAATGCAGGTAGCCGCTTTTGTCCCGCGATTTCCGCCAGGCGACCGCCTGTGGTAATCATCGTTGCTTGCGCGCCCCTGGCGAGCGAGGCGTCCAGCGCCGCAACTGTCTCTTCGGTGTTCCCGCTATGGCTGCACGCGACGACAAGGGTGTTCTCGCCAACAAACGACGGGACATCATAGCCCCGTACGACGGCGACAGGCTTGTCACCTGAGAGTGCAGCCAGCGAGCGCAAGATGTCGCCGGCGATAGCGGAGCCCCCCATGCCCAGCACCACGACGCTCGTCGCGCTTGCGGCGCTCTGCGGCCATACGAATGCGCGCGCGGATGTCCATGCTCCTTCGCATTGTTCGGGCAGCGCTTCGATTCGAGCGAGCAGGCCGCTGGGATCGAGCCGGTCGCACTCCACCTGATCGTCAAGCACCGAGAGGGCCTCTGCCTCCGCGGTCATGCTACGTCGCCACCGAGAGGTGTTCTGCGGCCTCGGTTAGGTCTTTCGCTGTGTCGATGGCTTTCCAGTACGCGCTCGACTTGAAGGCGAAGAGCCGCTCCTCACCAGCAAGCGCGGGAAACAGCGCGTCTTCGTGGTCGCCTTTGTCAGGCAGACGTTGGAAGAACTCACGGCTCAGCACGTAGACTCCCGCGCTCAGCCAGTGCGGCAGGAGCGGCTTCTCGCGAAAGCCGACGATCCGTTTCCCGCGCTGCTGCACGATGCCGTACGGACTGCGTAGTTGTGTCAGCAGGAGCGTGGCTATGGCCCCGTTGCGCGTATGCTGCTGGATCATGGGCGCAAGTTCCTGCGAATTGATGTTGTCACCATTCGTCGCGATGATGTGATCTTCGGAGCTTGGGACGTGACGTCGATAAGCTAACTTGAGGGCACCGCCTCGTCCGAGCGGTTCTTCCTCCAGCGAGTACATCATGCGCACACCGCATCTCGAGCCATCCTGAAAGTAGTCTTCGATGACCTCGTGCAAGTGGCCGGCGGCGACGACAATGTCCGTCACGCCGTTGTCCCTCAACCACTCGATCTGATACTGCAGAATCGGCTTGTCACCCAACAGTATCATGTGTTTCGGACGATCGTTCGTGAGCGGACGTAGGCGCTCGCCTTTGCCACCCGCGATGATGATCGCGTACACGCCGTTAGCTGCCTGCTTCGACCGCTGCGGGCGCCTTGCTCGCACCCAGTCCGGCAGCCTGCCGCAGGGCAGCCGCCTTGTCGGTTCGCTCCCACGGCGCGTCGATGTCATCGCGGCCGAAGTGCCCGTAGGCCGCCGTTGCGCGGTAGATCGGCCGCCGCAAGTTGAGATCGCGAATGATCGCGGCCGGCCGCAGGTCGAAGTGCTCGTTCACAAGTGACAGGATCTTCGCGTCATCGATGTGGCCGGTGCCAAACGTCTCGATGGCAACGGAGGTCGGGCGCGCGACGCCGATTGCGTACGAGAGCTGAACTTCTATCCGATCCGCTAGCCCAGCGGCCACAACGTTCTTGGCCACGTAACGCGCTGCGTACGCGCCTGACCGGTCGACCTTCGTCGGGTCCTTGCCGGAGAAGGCGCCTCCGCCGTGCCGGGCTATGCCGCCATAGGAATCGACGATAATCTTGCGCCCGGTAAGCCCTGCGTCGCCCATCGGCCCGCCGATGACGAAGCGGCCGGTTGGGTTGATGAAGTAGCGGGTGCGCTCGTCCAGCAGGTCCGGCGGAATAATCTCGTGAACGACCAAATCGACCAGATCACGACGTAGCTGCTCGTTCGTGACGCTTTCGGAGTGCTGCGAAGAGAGCACGATGGCGTCGATTCGCTTCGGGCGGCCGTGCTCATACTCCACCGTTACCTGCGATTTGCCATCGGGGCGGAGGTAGTCTACGATACCTTCCTTGCGCACCTGAGTGAGACGGCGGCAAAGCTTGTGCGCGAGCGAGATTGTTGCCGGCATCAGCTCTTGCGTTTCGTTGCAGGCAAAGCCCATCATCATTCCCTGGTCGCCTGCCCCGCGCTCGAGGTCGTCGGAAGGGGTCTGGCCTTCGCGTGCCTCGAACGACGCGTCTACGCCCTGTGCGATATCACTCGACTGTTCCTTGAGCGACACCGTCACGCCGCACGTTTCATAGTCGAAGCCGTACTTAGCGCGAGTGTAGCCAACGTCGCGGATCACTTCGCGGACGATGCCGGGGATATCGACATAGCCATCCTTGAGCGAGACTTCGCCGAAGACGAGGACAAGGCCTGTCGTGACGGCGCTCTCGCACGCGACACGCGCGTTCGGGTCCTGTGTGATGAATGCGTCAAGGACGGCATCCGATATCTGGTCGCAAATCTTATCCGGGTGTCCCTCGGTGACTGACTCGGAGGTCAGAAACAGGGAGGGCGAGCTCATGAATGTCGTGTCTGGCATATCCGTTCCTTTTCTACGCGGGGTGCTATGGAACCTAGGTTCCTTCTTCCCAACTCGATAGATACTTACGCTGCTCGTCCGTCAGCTCGTCGATGGTTACACCAAGCGCCTGAAGTTTGAGACGGGCGATTTCCGCGTCGATCTCAGCCGGTACGGTGTAAACAGCGGCGGGCAGACGCTCCTCGCGTGTGACCAGGTATTCGGCACTCAGTGCCTGGTTAGCGAAGCTCATGTCCATCACGCTAGCCGGATGGCCTTCGGCGGCGGTCAGGTTGATGAGCCGTCCCTCGCCGAGCAGGAACACCCGCCGGCCGTCCCCCAAGTGAAACTCCTCAACGAACGGCCTCACCTCGCGACGCGCCTCGGCCATCGAGGCGAGCGCCTCGATGTTCAGCTCGACATTGAAGTGGCCGGAGTTGGCGACGATCGCGCCGTCCTGCATTGCTTCGAAGTGGTGGCGGTCGATCACATTCACGTCGCCAGTGAGCGTGATGAAGATGTCGCCGATCCTCACGGCCTCGGCCATGGGCATGACGCGGTAGCCGTCCATGACGGCTTCGAGCGCCTTTAGCGGGTCGACTTCGGTGACGATGACCTGCGAGCCCATGCCGCGCGCGCGCGACGCGACGCCGCGTCCGCACCAGCCGTAGCCCGCGATCACGACGTTCTTGCCCGCCCACAGGATGTTTGTCGCGCGGGTGATGCCATCGATCGTGCTCTGGCCAGTACCATAGCGGTTGTCGAAGAAGTGCTTTGTGTTCGCTTCGTTCACGGCGACGATCGGGTAAGCCAGAGCGCCGTCGGCAGCCATCGCGCGGAGGCGGATCACGCCGGTCGTTGTCTCCTCCGTGCCACCGATAATCCCGTCGAGCAGATCACGGCGGTCGCGGTGGATCGTCGCAACTACATCGGCGCCATCGTCCATCGTCAGCTGCGGTTTGGTATCCAGCGCCTGATTGATGTGCTTGTAGTACGTCGCGTCATCCTCACCCTTGATCGCGAAGACCGGGATGCCGTACTCCATGACCAGCGCGGCTGCCACATCGTCTTGCGTGCTGAGAGGGTTGCTTGCGCACAAGGCCACGTCGGCGCCGCCGTCGCGGAGCGCGATGGCAAGGTTCGCCGTCTCGGTCGTCACGTGCAGGCAACCCGCGAGTCGTACGCCTCTGAGCGGCTTCTCCTTCGCGAAGCGGTCGCGGATCGAGCGGATGACCGGCATCTCGCGGGCAGCCCATTCGATCCGCCGTACGCCTTCCTCGGCGAGGCGGGGATCCTTAACGTCGAATTCGATTGTCTTCTCTTGTACCACTTAGCTTGCTTCCTTCCCTGCGATTGTGGCCACCTCTTCGGCGAAGGGCGGCTCCGGATAGTATTCGATAATCTTTTGCGTCAGCTTCGCGGCCTCAATGTCCTTCAACTGTGCAACGAGATAAAGCGCCATGTCGATGCCAGCCGATACGCCAGCCGCGGTAATCACGTTGCCATCGTGTACAAAGC
>JBKKBW010000680.1:0-1132 GCA_046713635.1 Dehalococcoidia bacterium | reverse complement strand
TTATTCAATTGCTCCCCGCCTAACAGGTCCGGCCGGTAACGTCGGCCCTGGTGACATCTTGGCCCCAGGTGCGCAGCCACGCGTTGTTGGAACCGCTGGCGAGCTTGGCCTGAGGGGTAGCGATGATCTGGACGCGCTGGAGTGCCACATGCTAGCGGCCTCAGCCCCAAACGGTGATGTGACGTGCGACGGCGCGACGAATGCAATTGACGCGCTGTACGTGCTGCAACTTGATGCTCATCTGTTACCAGCGTTGCCTTGCCCGGCGAACGGAGACGTGTCGCGCGATGGCCGGACGAACAGTCTTGACGCTTCGCTGATTCTTCAGTTCGCGGCAGGTTTGATTGTTACCCTTAGTTAGGGAGATAAGGAAGTCTCCGAGACAGGGACGCTCGGGAGGAGGAACAGAGGATGAAGACAACGTATCCAGTGTTTTTGAGGCTCGCGCCACTTGCTGCGATCGCGTTGGTGGCGGCGTTTCTCGTCGTATTTTACGCGGGTAACGGCGGCGACAAGGCGAGCGCAGATGATGGGCATGCCGCCTTGAACTTCTCCATTGGCGTCGATACGGGAGGCACCGCGGCCGACGACTGTAGCACGCTAGCGGGGACGACGAATTGCTCTATACCCCTGAACGGGACCTTCCGAGTGAGGACGTACCTGAATACTCTCCCGAGCGGTGTGGCGAACTATGAAGGGTTTGACATCCAGCTCAATTATTCCGGGCTGACCTTCTTGAACCAGCCGGGGAACGCGACGAATCCCAGCCCCGACGCAGGCGCAAACCCAACGGTTGGTGGCAACTGGCCGGACTGCGCCTTCGAAGCTTCGGGCGCTTCGCCGGGTACGGTGATCTTCGGCTGTACAACCGGCATTAGTTCGCCAGCTTCCACCTACACGGGGAGGATCGGCACGGGCGACTTCACCTGCCCTGGCGTGAACGGCTTTGGCAGCATCACAATGGTGCATGGCACGGCTGGCGCCACGAACCTCACGCAGAACACATCCACGAAGCATTCGGAAGGCGCCGCAGGAACGCCGGCTCAGCCTGAGTCGCTATCCATCACCTGTGGAACGCCGCCGACATTCACGCCGACGCCTTCGCCGACACGGACTAATACACCTTCGCCGA
>JBKKBW010000679.1:0-6180 GCA_046713635.1 Dehalococcoidia bacterium | reverse complement strand
GGCCGGGAGCGACTTCTTCGACGATGTCTGGGAGTTCGATCCCGCGCAAGGATCATGGACGCCTGTTAGCCAGGGCGTGGGGCCTGCACCGCGCTACGGCGCAGCAGCCTGCTTGGACGACGGCGGCCACATGCTGATCACACACGGCTTCACCAACGAGGGTCGCTTCGATGACACATGGCAGTTCGATCTAGCGACGTCCGCCTGGACGGAGATCTCGGGCGCGCCCGACGACCGTCCGACACCCCGCTGCCTCATCGATGGCGTCTGGGACCAGCGCAAGCGGCGCTTCTTGATCTACGGTGGCCAGTCCAACGAGGAGCCATTCCTCGATGACCTGTGGGGCTGGTCGCCGGAGATTGGCTGGCAGCAAATACCTCGCGTGCCCCGGCCGTCGGCGCGCAACATGTATGCAATGGTGCACGACCCCGATCGCACGGCGGTATTCCTGATCGGCGGCCGCGGCGCAGACGGTCCTGTCAGCGATGTCTGGACCTACTACGCGGACGGCGAGAACTGGGTCCAAGCAGCGCCCTCTGGTGGGCCGCTTAGGGCGCGTTACGGCCATGACGTGGCGATTGGACCAGACCGGCGCATCCATCTCTTCGGTGGCACCGACAATGCGACAACGTTCGACGACCTCTGGCGCCTAGACCACACATAGGAGCTGTCGCCGTCTCGCACCAAGACCGCCCTGCCGACCATCACTACGACACGCAGCGCCTGGAAGCGTTCAGCGATGGCGTGTTCGCCATCGCAATCACCCTGCTGATAATCGAGATCGGCGTTCCGCATGTCGACGCGGGACAGAGCCTGACGCGAGAGCTGCTCGACCTCTGGCCCTCGTACTTCGGCTACATTGTCAGCTTTCTCACCATTGGCGTCATGTGGGCCAACCACCACGCCATGCTCAAAGACATCGAGCGCGTCGATCACACGCTGCTTGTGCTCAACCTGCTGCTGCTCATGGGCGTGGCCTTCCTCCCGTTCCCGACTGCAGTGCTTGCCGAGTACCTGGGCCACGGAAACCACGAGCTGGAGGCGACGCTGACGTACGGCGCTACGTTCGTTGTCATCGCTATCTTCTTCGACGCGCTGTGGCTCTACGCGTCGAGCGGCATGCGTCTCATCGATGAACACGTCAGCGAAGCGCGCATCCGCACCCGCACCCGGCGATACCTTCCAGGACCGTTGCTCTATGGGATAGGGTTACCTCTCGCGTTCATCAGCCCCTGGATCAGCCTGGGGCTCTATGCAGCACTGGCGGTGTTTTGGCTCCTTCCGTATGGCGACTGAGCGCTGGCAGCACACGAAAAGCGACTCGCCAGGACCCGTGCCGCCAGGACTGTTAACATGGAGTTCACATGGCTCGGGTTGTCCGCTGGTAGCTTCGCTAGCTACCCTATGTATGGACAGTATCAATAGCGCACCATAGTTTTGTCGATATCAGCCCCAGGAGGCCCGCTTGGTAACTGCCACCAGGATCAACACAGAACGCGTCTACTACAACTTTAACGGGCAGCTCCCACCCATTCCTATGGAGCAGGAGCCCGCGCTGCCGCCCGCCGTTGACGATCTGCCCAAGCTGATCACCGACACGACGCTGCGCGACGGCGCGCAGGACAGCCGAATCGCGCTGTTCCCGCACGAGGCGCGTGTCCGCTACTTCGACCTGCTGCATCGTCTCGATAACCGCACGGGCACCATCTACGCCGTCGAGGCGTTCATCTACCAGAAGCGCGACGCCTGGACGCTGGAGCAGCTCCTCTCGCGCGGGTACGAGTGGCCAATGGTCACGACCTGGACGCGCGCGACGCCCAAGGACATCAAGCAGCTCGTCGAGGTGTCGCAGGGGCAGATCAAAGAGACCGGCATGCTCGCCTCGGCCTCCGACCACCACATCTTCGACAAGCTCGGCTTCAAGAGCAAAGAAGAAGCCATCGAGAAGTACCTCCAGCCGATCGAGACCGCGCTCGAGAACGACATCACACCGCGCATCCACCTGGAGGACTGCACGCGCGCAGACATCCACGGCTGGGTGATTCCCTTCATGCAGCGCGTCATGGACATCAGCAAGGGCGCGGCCAAGTTCCGCCTCTGCGACACGATCGGCTGGGGCGTGCCCGACCCGTACGCGGCGCTCCCCTGGGGCATCCCGCGCCTGTTTCAGGTCATCCGCGAAGAGACCGGCGCTGAGCTGGAGTTTCACGGCCACAACGACTTCGGGCTAGCGACGGCTAACTCCATCATGTCGTGGCGTTACGGCGGCAAGAAGGTCAACGTCGCGTTCGGCGGCCTGGGCGAGCGCACCGGCAACACGTCGTTGGAGCAGATGATCGCCGCGCGCATCCGCTACTACGGCGACCCCGGCCTCGACCTGACCGCGCTCGAAGAGATGAAGCAGCTCGTCGATGGCGAAGTGACCGACCTGAACGACCGCGCGCCGATCATCGGCGAGGTGTTCACCACGTCGGCCGGCATCCACCAGGCGGGCGTCATGCGACAGGACGACGCGCCGGGCGGGCTGATCTACCTGCCGTTCGCCGCGTCGCTCTTCGGGCGCAAGGAGAACGAGCTGAGCCGCGTCGGGTCGCTGTCCGGCTCCGAGGGCATCGTCTCGATCCTGAACCGCCACATGGAGAGCGCCGGTAAGGCGCAGTCGTTCTCGAACACGAGCCGCGTCGTCAAGCAGATCTACGAGAGGATCCAGGACGAGTACGACGGCCAGTTCGACGAGGCGTCGAAGTCGTTCAAGGGCTATCGCAAAGACTTCTACACGTCGGACGAGATAGTCGGCATGGCGAAGTCGCTCGGCGCGCTGGACTAGACAGACTAACCCCCAAGCCGCTCTCCCGAGACGGGAGAGTGCGCCCTTCCCTAAAGGGGAAGGGGGAACAAGACGCGCAAGTCGGCATCCAACTGGTCGGCTTCTGCCTTTTTCGCCTCCCTTCGCATGCTTTACCCTGGCCGGTGCAGGTTCAAGGCCGACTGACTGTCGAGCGGATCGCGATCTATTGTTTGTCACTTTTTTCCTTTCGCCTCCCTTCGCAGGCTTTGACCTGGCCGGTACAGCTTCAAGGTCGACAGACTGTCGAGCCGATCGCATGTTTCTCTTCCTTCACCCCAACCCCCTCGCTTGCAGTAGAGGGGCTCTTTCGCCGCGCTTTGGCCGAGGGGAGCCGCCATGTTCGTTCTGGAAAAAACGTCTCTTGTGTATATGCGGATGATCATCGCAGGTTCCGATCTCTTCTCGTGCACCTCGATTCCAGGGCGGTCCGATGGCCGCCCCTACACCGCTCGACGGCAGGCACCTGAACGCATAGTGCGTCGAGGTTACGCCTGCGCGGAAATATCTCCAAGCGAAAGATGTCACTATCGGAACTTTTCGCGGCCAATTGGCGAGCGTGTATACTGGGCACGCCTTGCTACGACATGGCGGTTTTGGAACGGTAGGTGGTGTGAGGCCATCCGTGGTCCGTGCCTTCACCACGCCGTTGTCGTTTCGTGTCGTCAAACTCGCTACCTTCCTCACGATTGCCGGGGCACTTGTCCTCGTTTCGGGATCGGACGGGCGATTCGCACACGCTGCCTTCTCCGACACGGACGGCGACGGCGCAATCGACCCAGCCGAGGAGATCAGCGGCTCCGATCCAAACGACTCTGCAAGCTCTCCCGAGAATGATGCGGTCGAATTCCTTGGCGGACGGCGTGTATGTGCCGACTCAATTGACAACGACCTTGATGGCCTTATCGACAACGAGGACCTCGGTTGCCGGAGCACTGATGTCGATCTCGTACCAGACGACATCGAAGTGCGCTTGGGTTCGAATCCAAGCGCCGCATTCAGTGTTCCTGAGGATGCTCGCCTCGATGCGACCATCGCCTTTTACCTAGGGCTCTCAGTCCAGTACTGCGGCGATGGCATCGACAACGATTCGGACGGTCGCGCCGACGGACAAGACACAGGGTGTCAGCTGCTACGCAGCGATGGCGACGCATTCAACGACGTTACTGAGAAGACGTACGGATCCGATCCCGAAAACTCCTCAAGCGTTCCCGAGCACAGGACTCCAAACCCTGTGTCGTGCACTGACGGCTTCGACAACGACGGCGACGGAGACAAAGACGCCTCCGACGTAGGCTGCGGCCCGCCACCAAACGATGCGCGTGCAAACGCCCAGGGCATCTCTGTACTTCCGTTCAACAGCGAACCGGTCCACATGGAGAATTCGACCGCCGAGTCGGACGAACCAATCCCCGACTGCCTCACGGGCGTGCGGCATACGGTCTGGTACCGCTATGTCGCGCCGGAGGACCAAGTCGTAATCGCAGACACGTTCGACAGCACGTTCAACGGCGTGTTCGCGGTCTGGTCCGTGAGCGAAACCGAGCTCTCCGAGGTCGAGTGCTTCCAGCTGGGGTGGCAAGCGGCGGTTACGGTGCGAGCCAATCAGACACTACTGTTCCAATTTGCTGGTTCGTTCCCTGATCCTCTCTCGAGCGTCACATTCAGCCTTGTCGAGGGTACACCGCCTCCGAATGACGACTTCGCGAACGCCGAGATCGTAGATAGCCTGCCTTTCAGTAGCGCTCCAAACTCGGCAAGTGCAACGACGGAGCTGGATGAGCCTGACGACGGCTGCGGGAGCGGACCAGCCTCCGTTTGGTATCGCTTTACGCCCAAGGAAGACACGCTGATCATCGCGGATACGGCGGGAAGCGACTATCCCACGGTGATCGGAGTCTGGAGCGACCGTCCGGCCGGCCTGGAATCGATTACGTGCGCAGTTGGGTGGTTTGTCCAGTCTGAGTCCGGAATGACGACAGCGCGACCGGCTCGGCTGTCCTTCGCTGCAACGGCCGGTGGGACCTACTACATTCGCGTCCGGGCGGCTTTGCAAGTCAGCCGCGTTCGCCACCATCTCGTGTTCAATATGAGTGTAGGGGTCCCCCCGCCAAATGACGACTTCCCTAACGCCACGACGATCACCGCGCTGCCCTTCACCTCAACAGTAGATACCATCACGGCGGATCTGGAACCACAGGAGCCAGAGCCCCGTTGTTATGGATCGCCAAGGAGAACAGCCTGGTACCGCTATACGCCAATGAAAAGCGGATATCTCTTGGCGAACGTGAGTACGAGCTTCGACGCGGGCAGAACGGACGCCATCGTCGCTGTGTATCAGGGAACGTCATTTGACAGTCTCACGCTGCTTGACTGCGCTGAGGCGAACAGCCTCAATGGCGACAGCGCACTGGAGGTGGAGGCGGGCCAGACCTACCACTTCCAGGCCGGCACGATCGGGGAAAGTCCCTCCATTTCACTTTCAACAGACGTCACACTTCGCCTTGAAGAACTCACCATCCCAGCGTGCCCACTGAGCCGCTTCACTGTTCAGGACCGGGCCGGCGACGCTCAGACCGGCTTCGAGTCGGCGTCTGGCTCAGCGGGGCCCGACGTTCGTTCGGTGGCGGCCGGTGCTGATGCACAGCACTTTTGCGTCCGCGTGGAGCTGTCGAAGCCTGTAGTTAGCAGTCCCCCTTCGTCCGATGAAGCCACGCGAGCGATCGTCGCGTTCGATCTAAACGATGACACCGTGAATGGCGCCTCACTGAGAGACTGCGTCTCCGGCATCGACATGACCCTCGGCTTTGACCTTGAAGCGCTCTTTGTCCCCCTTTGGAACGCGGAACCGGGTTCCAGCTACGCGTTCGCTTCCGTAGAAGGCCGCACGTTGAGCCTCGTCGTTCCGCTCGGAGCCCTTGGCGGCGACGGTCGGTTTCGCTTCGCCGTGATCGCCGAGAGCGGGGACGCGTATGACTGCGCGCCGAACGGCGGGGCAATCAACTTTCCGACACCAACGGCGCTTGGCGATCCGAACTGCGACGGCGGAATAAACGCCATCGACTCGCAGCTCATTCTCCAGCGGGTCGCCAATCTCCTTAGCTTTGCCATCGCGTGCGAGTACGCTGGCGACGTGAATGGAACCGGGAGCACTGACACACTGGACGCTCTCCTTATTTTGCAATACAGCTCCGGCATGCTGTCCCGTTTCTAGCGTCTATGGTCGCCCTGACCACCGTCACCGTTCAGGGCGCCCCGATCTACGTCGCCGAGCGCGGGAGCGGGCAAAGGTCGCGCTGCCGCACGGCAACCGCGACTCGTCCGACGTGTGGGAC
>JBKKBW010000678.1:0-5886 GCA_046713635.1 Dehalococcoidia bacterium | reverse complement strand
GCTTCAAGCTGTGCTCGACCGCGAACTTGTACCCGGCCACGGTGATCGGCTCTCGCCATGAGACATCGCTCTCGATAAAGGGCTGGCGGTAGTACGTGTTCGAGTCGAACCAGCGGATCAGCCCCTGCATCGATGCGCCGGACAGCTTCCGCATGATGTAAGTCTGCTCGTCGTCCCAGCGGATCGAGCCGTCCGTGATGAGGTCAAGGCCGGCGTCGGCCTGCTCTTGGAGCGCCTCGATCGTCACGTCGTCCTCGATAGAGCGGACCTCGGCCTCAGAAAGCTGGCCCCGGTCGTGCTTATTGATGGCATTACGCAGCCGCGCCGCCCGTGGCTTGTTCGGAATCTTTGGATAGCTGCCGACAACTGTGGCGATCATCGATGGGTGCTCCCTGGCAAAGTTCGAGGGCCGCTACAACGGCCCTCGGGACCATTTCTCCGCGGTGTCTCGGTTCCTCAGTCTAGCAATCGAGTCCAGAAACAGTCAACGAAGCTGTGCCAGCGCAGGTTACAGCTTCAGGTGCTTGGGCGGCTCATCCGGCAGCTGCCAGACGATGTACTGGTACCCATACTCGCCATGCATCTCGTTCGCCGCGCTGGCGGCTTCGTGGAACTTCGCTTCGAACACCGACCAGTCCTTCGCTCGTATGGCGTCCTCGATTGGCTTGAGCTTCTCGCCCGTGTAGCCTGCGAGCGGATCGGCGTACTTCGGGCGTGTCACGCCGGCCATCTGCATCGCCTTCTTCATCTCGCTGTACTGATGCCGCGCCATCTCCCAGTTTCCGGCCTTCGCGGCGTAGTACATGATCGAGTAGCGGTCGGAGATCTCGACCATCAGGCGCGCCATCCCGGGCTGCAGCTCGCAGAGCTGGTCGAGTGTAAGCTCGCCGTGCTTCGTTCGTCCGATGAAAGCAGTGCCGTCCGTCGTCACGATGGCCTCCTTATGATGCCGGACTCGCGGCCGGTTCGGCGTTGGGGTCGGGCACCGCCTTTGAGATGAAGTCCTGATCGAACAGCTCCGGCTTGATCCGCTTCGCAATGTCCTCCGGCTTCCAGCGGCCCTCGACTTGCATCTGCTTGGTTGGCTCCGGGATCGGGTACCACCCGATCGTCCCGCCGTAGCACATGAAGATGTGGCCATTGATCCACCACGCTTCGTCGCTGGCGAGGTAGACGACCATCGGCGCTATGTCCTCCGGGCCCCGCAGCATGGACATCGTGTTCGACTTTTGGGCGAGGCCCATCTCCTGGCGCTTCTGGCGCGCTTCGTCGGAAACCTGGCCCGTCATGCGGGTGAGCGCAGCCGGAGCGATGCAGTTCACCGTGACGCCGTACTTGCCGACATCGAGTGCAGCAGTCCGTGTCAGACCTGCGATGCCACCCTTGGCCGCTGAGTAGTTCGCTTGGCCGGTGTTGCCCGACAGGCCCGCGCCCGACGTGAAGGTGATGAACCGGCCCGACTTCTGCTGCCGGAAGAACGCCGTGGCTGGCTTCAGCAACGCGAAGGTGCCCTTGAGGTGGACCTTGATTACTTCATCGAACTGCTCTTCGTCCATGTTGAAGACCATGCGGTCGCGCAGGATGCCGTGCGGCGTCACGACGATGTCGAGCCGTCCGAAGGCATCGAGTGCCTGGCGGATGAGCTTGTCGCCGCCGTCCATCGTGGCGACCGATGTGTAGCTGGCGATGGCTTCGCCGCCGGCCTTCTTGATCTCGTCGACCACTTCGTCGGCCGGGCCGTTGTCCGGGCTCGTCCCGTCGGTCGCGACGCCCGGGTCGTCGACGAGTACCTTCGCGCCTGCCTCCGCCAGCGCAATCGCGACACCGCGGCCGATACCGCGCCCCGCGCCGGTGACGATCGCTGCCTTGCCATCCAGCATGCCCATGGTTCGTTCCTCCTCTAGTTTCGCGCCGGTAGGCGCACGGTTGCGCGCCCCGGCGTGGTGATCTCGCCGTCCTCGTTCTCGACCCAGACCTCCAGATCTAGCAGGTGCTTGCCATCCTCTTCGTACTTCTTGGTGACCTTCGCCTTCGCGCTGATCGTCTTATTGACTGCGTCCATCTTGCGGTACTCGACGAACAGCTTCTGTATCCACGCGTCGTCGCCCGCCCAGTCGGTCAGCGCGTTCGCAATATACGCGAGCTTCAGGTTGCCCATGACGATCACGTCCGGCAGCCTGGCGACGTTCTTCGCATACTCGGCGTCCATGTGGATCGGCACCAGCTCGTTGTTCGCGCCCGCGAAGCGGTTCAGCTCCATGTAGCCGACCTTCTGCTCATACGGCGGGACTTCTTGACCCTCCGACACGTCCTCCCAGTAGAGCTGCGAGGTCATACCGTCGCTCCGATTAGCTGGTCAGGCGCGTAGATGCGTAAGAGCGTCTGTCGTGCGGCGAGGACTCTGACGCCGAGCTGGTTGTAGAACTCCGCTTCGAGATCGATGACTAGCATGACGCCGCCATCCTTGCGCGGCTTCTCCGATAGATTGACCAACTTCGGACGGGCCGTCAGCGTGTCACCGGGGCGGATCGGCTCGAAGAACTCATACTCGTTGCCGCCGTTCAAACCCGTACGATACTTACCCATTGTGGGATTAAGCCTCTCTAGGAGCGGCGCGAGCCAATGGAAGCCCCCCGAGATCGTCGGGTGTGCGATGAGACCGCCCCAGCGCGTCTGGCGCGCATAGCTCTCGTTTGTGTATAGAGGGTTCGGCGGGTTCGGTGACCTCACTGCGATCGCGAAGCGTTTCAGCAAAGTGTTGTCGGTCTCGATCGTGACCGGGTCGAGCTCGACGCCAATCAACGCCCTCGCTGCATCGGTGATCACCTTCGACGTTGTCTCCGTGGTCATACGCTCCTCCCCGCGCCAGGCTAAAGCCTGGCCTACATGCCAATTGGCCGGAACACCGGCAGCGACACCTCATCATAGTCCTCCCAATCGAGGCGTACGCGCTGGCCGATCGACACGGTCTCAACTTCTTCCGCGATGACGTGCGACATCAGCCGAAAGCCCTCATCCAGATCGATTAGGGCGACCGCATACGGCGCCCGCGCCTTGAACACGGGATGCCCGATCTGCCGGATGACTGTGTATGTGTACACCGCACCTTTGCCCTTCGATTGCTCCCAGCGTAGGTCGAAGCTCATGCAGTGCGGGCAGTGCCGACGCGTGTAAAAGACGACGCCTCCGCAGGCGTTGCAGACCTGGTAGCGCAGCTCGTGCTGCTTCGTCGCTTCCCAGAACGGTTGCGTGTCCAGCTCGTGGAGGTTTGGCAGGGGGCGTGGTACGTCAGCCACCGTTAGTCGACCCCAAGGATGACGGTTCCGGCGGCGTGACGGCTGCCCAGCCGTCCGCCCATGCCGCTCGCGACGGCGAGCTTCGCGCCGGCGACCTGCGACGTTGACTGGCCGCGTAGCTGGCGCGTTGCTTCAATGAGCAGGAAGATGCCGCGCATGCCCGGGTGGTTGCTCGAGAGCCCGCCGCCGTCCGTGTTGAGCGCGGGCTTCGCCTCCGCATCGAAACGTAAACGACCGCCCTGTACGAACGGGCCGCCTTCGCCCTTCTTGCAGAAGCCGAGGTCTTCCAGCATGGTCAGCACCGTAATCGTGAACGAATCGTAGAGCATCGCGACATCGATTTCGCCGGGCCGCACGCCGGCCTCACCGAAGGCCATCGGGCCGGAGCGCGCCGCGGCGCTGATCGTGATGTCATCGCCGTTTTCGGGATACTTGATCGCTTCGCCGCCGCCCAGCACCCAGACCGGCTTCTCCTTACAACCGAGCGCAACCTCGGGCGAAGCGATGACGACTGCGCCTCCGCCGTCCGAGATCATGCAGCACTCTAGCATGTGAAGCGGATCAGCGATCACGCGCGAGCCGAGCACGTCGTCGATTGTGATCTCGCCCGTTCCTTTGAACTGCAGGTCGGTCATCGCCCGGACGGCCTGCGGGTTGCGCGTGCCGTGCAATCGAGCGGCGACGCTGATCTCGGCCAGCTGTGCGCTCGTCGTGCCGTACTGGTGCATGTGGCGATTGGCGACCATCGCGTAGTCGCCGACAAGTGTGAGGCCCCAGGGCTCCTCCATATTGACGACGGGATGCGGATAGCCCGCCGCGTAGCTGCGCCCACTCGAGCCGAGCGCTGTTCCACCCCGACGGAGCGTAGAGCCGTAGGTGAGTAGCGCGACGTTCGCCTTGCCGGTCGCGATAGCGCGCTTGGCGTGCGCGGCCTGGAACTCGTACGAGGCGCCCCCGGCCATCGTCGTGTCGGTGATGCCGACGTGCAATCCTAGATACTCCGGCAATGACGGGATGCCCGCATGGACGGCGCCTTCTTCGCCCGCCTCGTAGAGTGTGTCGACGTCCTTGAGCGTCAGCCCAGCGTCTTCGAGCGCGCGGATTGCGCATTCCGCCTTGATACGGAGCGACGAAGCGTCCTCGCCCACTATGCGCAGGGGATACTCGTAGATGCCGACGATTGCGGCGTCACGTTGTTGAGAAGGCATGAAGTCTGACCCACCCCTGGCCCCTCCGTAAAGGGAGGAGAATTAGCTTCGTTGGCCCAATTGATGGGCGTTGACCAATGTATTCGAACGCGCGAGCGCAGACAACACCCGAACGGGGGCAGGGAGGAGGCGAGGGCTGCCCCGTCAGAACCCGCTCTGGGCTACCGGGGAAGACGAGACTACCAGGTACTATAGCAGCATGAACTACGTCGAGTTTGAACTCGGGGCCATTGGTACATGCGCCTACGGTCTATCATGCTAACGGGTCAGATGCAATACGCGCTCCTGCTCCTGGGCGCAGTTGCTGGTGCCCTCGCGTTCGCCTGTTCGGACGGCGCTAGGGACGGCTCTGCGACGTACGAAATGGAGGTCAAGTTTAATGCTTACGCAACCAGTGCCGGAGTCGCCGCGGTAGAAGACTACCTGAAGGACCTCGACCCCACGGAGTTCTTGGCTAATGATATTGATCCGCCAGTGTTGTACGTAGCGTGGACAAGTACTGACGTGTCTTGCGATATGGCCAAGGCGGAGTTGCTGTCGCGCGACTACGTGCGGCAAGTCGATTGCAGCGCAGATGGGGCCCTGCCGCTGGCCCCGGACGGCTAACAGAAACGCCAGCCCTACTGTGCCTGTGATAGATGGCGTAACGGCGGACGCGAATCGCCAAGAGCAGGGCTAGATCCGCTACCCGCGCAGCGCGCTCGCTCTGGAACTACCGCGGCGCCCCATTTGACTCCATCGCATGCGAGCGACGTAGAATGCACGCGTTCCTATGGACCTCAGCCTCTCGCCATCTGAAGAAGCGTTCCAGCGCGAGATAGTCGCTTGGCTGAGGACGAACCTGCCGGACGACTGGAAGCAGGCCGCGCTGCGCTCGCTACCGGACGGCCAGCAGCTCGAACGGCGGCGTACCTGGGAGCGCAAGTTGGGCGAAGCAGGTTGGCTGGGCGTGTCCTGGCCCGCCGAGTATGGCGGCCGCGGCGCAACAGCCATGGAGCACGTCATCTACCTGGAAGCGCTCTTCAACTCGGGCGCGCCTGATCCGCTCAACACGCTTGGTCTCAACCTCGTTGGCCCGACGCTGATCGATATCGGGACGGACGAACAGAAGTACGCGCACCTACGGCCGATGTTGCGCGGTGAAGCGGTCTGGTGCCAGGGCTTTAGCGAACCGAACGCCGGCTCTGACTTGGCTGGCCTGCAGACGCGCGCCGACCGTGATGGCGACGAGTGGGTCGTGAACGGGCAGAAGATCTGGAGCTCCGGAGCGCAGTACTCCGACTGGTGCGCGCTGCTCGCGCGGACCGACCAGGACGCGCCGAAGCACAAGGGCATATCTTTCTTGCTTGTCGATATGAAGTCGCCGGGCATCGATGTGCGGC
>JBKKBW010000677.1:0-1143 GCA_046713635.1 Dehalococcoidia bacterium | reverse complement strand
TCGCGGTACCGAACTCATCGAGGCGCTGCTGGAGCAGGCCCCAGCCCTGCTCGCGCCCGGCGGCCTGTTCGTCGCGGAGCACGCCTGGGATCAGGGCGAAAGGCTTCGGGACATAGCCGCCCAACGGTTCTCTGTGGCTCGTGGCGACCTAAAGGTTCCCGCTGCTGGCGCGTGCGTTGAGACGCGCCAAGATCTGGCTGAGTTAAATCGGGCGCTGGTGATCTGGGGTTAGGCTTGCGCCTTCTGGATCTGCTTGCCCTCGGTCTTGATGGAGGGTGCGACGACCATCTCGGCCTGCTGAAACTCGCGGATGTTCCGAGCGCCGCACATACCCATCGAGGTGCGCAGCGCGCCCACGAAGTTCTCTGTGCCGTCCGTGCGGTGCGATGGCCCGAAGAGCACCTGCTGCAATGTCGTCGTCACGCCGACACGCACGCGTAAGCCCCGCGGCAGGTCGGCGTGCGGCGTCGCCATGCCCCAGTGGTGGCCGCGTCCCGGCGCTTCTTCGCAGGCCGCGAGGATCGAGCCGAGCATGATGCCATCGGCTCCAGCAGCGAATGCCTTGCACATGTCGCCGCCACTGCGAATGCCGCCGTCTGTGATAATCGGCACGTAGCGGCCGCTCTCGCGATAGTACTGGTCGCGAGCTGCCGCGCAGTCCATCGTGGAAGTGACCTGGGGTACGCCGATGCCCAGCACTTCGCGCGAAGTGCAGGCAGAACCTGGCCCAACGCCCACGAGGACTCCGGCTACGCCGGTCTCCATGATCTCTTTGCAGCCCTTGTAGGAGACCGTATTGCCAACCATCACGGGGACGTTGCCCATGTCCCTTACAAGATCCGAAAGAACGAGACCCTTCTCGGAGAAGGAGATGTGACGGGCCGTGGTGACGGTTGACTGGATGACCAGGACATCGACATCCGCCTCTTTGGCGACGGGCGCGAACTTCTTCGCGTTCATGGGTGTGCAGGAGACCGCAGCGACAGCTCCCGCCGCCTTGATCTCTCTCACTCGTTCGCCGATAAGCTCAAGCCGGATCGGTTCGGCGTAGAGGCGCTGGAAGAGTGATGTTGCATCTTCGGACGACGCGCCAGCCAACTGGTCGAGGACGCTGGCCGGGTCGTCGTAGCGGGTCTGGACACC
>JBKKBW010000676.1:0-3623 GCA_046713635.1 Dehalococcoidia bacterium | reverse complement strand
GTCGCCACCGCGGTGCCGAAGATGCCTGTCGTAAACGCTGGTATGGACGGGTCGATCTCAGCCTGAGAACCCAAGGCGAACGAAACGACCAGCGCGAGGCCGATTGAGATAGCCGTCATCGCCGTTGTCTCGAACCCGACTGCTGTCCCGATGATGACGTTCGTAGCGGGGCCGGTGCGGGAGGCCTCGGCGATCTCCTTGACAGGGCGCCATGAGCCTGAGGTGTAGTACTGCGTGATGTAGACAAACGCTATACCTGTCGCAATGCCAACCAGACCGCAGTAGAAGAACCAGTGCCACTGGTCGCCGAGCATCACCTTGGTGCAGATGAATAGGCCGATGACGGACAGGATAGACACGATGTAGTAGCCAAAGTTCAATGGCTGCATCGGGTCCTGCTTGCTTTTCGGATCTGCGCTGGCGAAGAACGGAACGGAAGTCAGGCCGACGATCGTGGCGATGATGCCGAACGACCGGAGCACGAGCGGGAACATGATCCACTCGATGTCGCGCGTGACGGAGTATATGGCGACGCCGAGAATCATCGCGCCTATGTTCTCCGCAGACATCGATTCGAACAGGTCTGCGCCACGGCCAGCGCAGTCACCTACGTTGTCACCGACAAGGTCGGCCACGACAGCGGCATTGCGCGGGTCGTCCTCGGGGATGCCGGCCTCGACCTTGCCGACGAGGTCTGCGCCGACATCTGCGGCCTTCGTGTAGATACCGCCGCCGAGCTGCGCGAAGAGCGCGACGAAGCTGGCGCCGAAGCCGAAGCCAACTATCAGGAACGGCGTGATTTCGTAGGGATTATCGAGCAGCTTGCTGTATGTGAAGAAGATGGCCGAGACGCCGAGCAGGCTGAGCGCAACCACCAGGAAGCCCGAGACCGCGCCACCACGAAGCGACACGGTGATTGCCTCTTTCAGGCTGTTCTGAGCAGCGGCGGCAGTCCGGACGTTCGAGCGGACGGCGATGAACATGCCGATGTAGCCGGCGATGCCAGAGCAGGCCGCACCGACCAGGAACGCGATGCCGGTAAGGAGACCTTCCTCCCAGCGGCCGACGACATGTTCGGCGCCGAACCCGATCCCACCGTCCTCAAGCGTAATGATCGGCTTGACCCCCTCGGAGATCGAGCCGACGATGACGGTTACTGCAACCGCGGTGAAGACCGCCATAATCGCGATCGTCTTGTACTGGCGGGCGAGGAAGGCCATGGCCCCCTCGAAGATCATGCCCGCTATCTCTTGCATCGCCTCGGTGCCGGTGTCCCTACGAAGGACGTCGTAGGCGAGCCAGAGCGCGAACAGGACGGCGGCTAGGCCCGTTACGGGCACCATCCAAACTAGTTCCATCTTTTTGGGCCCTCTCTTATTGCTAGGACAGGTAAACAGACAAACGTTATGGAGGCGCAACGCCTCCATTTAGGAAGGAGGCTCCGTGCCTCCATCGGGCGGAGTGTAACAATGAGGCTACGGACGATCAAGCGCTTCCTACCTAACCCCTGGGCCCCTTCCCTAAAGGCGAAGGGGGAAACGGCGACCTGCGGTCGCCCTGAACGTTGGTGGTGTCAGTCGAGATGGCAGGTGTCGTTGAGGCGGAGCGTTCTTACCTAACCCCCTGGCCCCCTTCCCTAAAGGGAAGGGGAAACGGCGGCCTGCGGTCGCCCTGAGCGTTGGTGGTGTCAGTCGAGATGGCAGGTATCGTTGAGGCGGAGCGCCATCGAGCGCTCGGCGGTGAGATCGAGGACGGCGACGGCAGCGGTGTCGTGGCGGATGCGTCGGAAGTTGCCAAGCGGCAGGTGCAGGACCATGCAGAGCGCTGTCAGGATGACAAAGTTGTGCGTCACGACGGCGACGGTCTCGTCCTCATGCCGATCGCGGATGGTTTCGATCGTGCGCCAGGAGCGCTGCTGCACCTCGGCGAGTGTCTCGCCGCCAGGCATACGGGCGTCGCCGCAGTCGTCGGAGAGCCACCCATCGATGAACCACGGGTAGCGCTCGCGCACATCAGGGAACGAAAGCTCTTCGAGCTCGCCGATGTCCATCTCGATCAGGTCCGGCTCGATCTGCACCACTAGGCCCAGCGACTCGGCGAGCGGCGTAGCCGTCTGGATGGCACGCTGGAGCGGGCTGGAGTAGATGGCGGAGACATCGTGCGCTTCGTTGCCGTGCGCGCGTGCGATCGCCTTCGCGCCGGCGAGGCCCTTGTCATTCAGCGGAACGTCCTGCCGCCCAAGCGCGATGCGCCCAGCGTTGTGCGCCGTTTCACCGAGGCGGACGAGGAGGATGCGCATTAGTCCCTCACCACGTAGCGGCCGCGGCGGCGCCAGGCGTCGTGGGCGGGCGACGTCTTCGAGACGATGAGGCGCAGCCGGTGGATGCGGGAGGGTTCGTCGAGGCCGAGCGCCTTGACTACTTGATCGGGTCGGCCGACGCCGGTCTCATCGCTGCGCAGGCGCATCGAGAGGCGCGCAGCACGCTCGCGCGGGCGCGAGTCCGCCTCGCAGAGCGGCTCGACGCGGATGTCGCGGACGAGCGCGCGCAGGTCGTACTCGCGACGCTTCTCGCCGCGCATGTCGACCCACGGGTGGGTCACTTCCGCAAGAAACGTATCGACCTGTGAACACAGCAGCGCGATGTCGTCGGCGCGGACGTCTACGTCGTAGTCAGCCCATCGGACGAGCGTTGGCAGTGACGGCAGGCCGAGGCCGACCTCGCGCGCGGCGAGCGCATCGACGCCCGGTGGCAGGTGCGGCTGCACGCGCTCGACGAGCCGCGCGGGGTCCGTCAGTTCGGCGAGGACGACATCGAGCAGCTCGCCTTCGCTCGTTACGCCCGCGGCCAGGCCGGCCGCGAGCGTAATGCGCGGCGTGGGGCGGTTGCCCTGCGAGTAGGACAGCGCGATACCAGCGGCTCGGAACGCGTTCTCCCAGCGTCGCGAGGCGTCGAGGTGGCCAATCGCGGTGGCTTCTACGCCACGCGCGAATCGCACGCGGATTCGCTGCGCTTTCTCCGAGCTGCGCTGAGGCCTAGCTTGCTCGTTCATTGCGCTTCGACGGCAGGTTCTTCTTCTTGCGCTTGATCTTCGTCAGGCTTGCGTCTTGGCTTGCGCGTCGCGACGACCTCTTCGATCTTGCGGCCCTGTACGCCGGACACGCGAACGCTAAAGCCATCGCCTTCGATCGTCTCGCCAACCTTCGGGATGTGGCCGAGGACATCGAGGACGTAGCCGGCGACCGTCTCGTAGTCGCCGTCCGGGATCGGCAGATCGAGCTCTTCACGCGCTTCGTCGACGCTCATCCCACCGTCGATGCGCACCGTGCGTTCGTCGATAGCCTTGAACTCTTCGATCGGGTGGCCCAACTCGTCGGTCAGGCGGCCAACCATCTCTTCGAGCAGGATCTCGAGCGTGACGAGGCCGGCCGTGCCGCCGTACTCATCGACGATGATCGCCATTTGCTGGCGCTGCTCTTGCATCTCGACAAAGAGCTCACCGAGCAGTTTGGTCTCGGGAACGAAGTAAGCCGGACGCATAAGGTCGTCGATCGGCGTGCCGCCGGTGATCTTCTGCAGCGCGATCTGGCGCAGGACATCCTTGATGTTGACGATGCCGACGAC
>JBKKBW010000675.1:0-1654 GCA_046713635.1 Dehalococcoidia bacterium | reverse complement strand
AGCCGGGGCCGTACGGCTTGCGGAAGAAGTTGCGCTGATCGTTCGTCCCGATGTACTTCTCCTCGATCTGGGCGTTTTGCATCCGCGCCTCAAGCGACGGGACGTACCCGACGATCGTCTTATAGTTCGTAGGGATGTCCTTGCGAAACTCCTGGAACATCTCGCTCGGCCCGCCGACCGCGATGCAAGTCTGGCCGTCGTTCGTCGGAAACGCGATGACACCGCCCATGCCAGTGAAGTGGATCTCGGCGGCGGGGTTTTCGACGCCGCTCCAGTAGTTGTAGTAGCCGAAGCTCATCGAAGGGCGCGTGTTGTACTCTCGCGCCTCGACGCCACGCGCGACAATCGAGTGCATCCCATCCGCACCGATGACGACGTGCGCCTGCTCGGTCACCCCGGCGCCTCCCTGCTGCGCGCCGCGGATGCCGACGACATTGTCGCCATCGAAGAGCAGCTCCTTCACCGAGAACCTGTCGCGGAATTCGACACCCGCATCGACCGCGGCGTTCGCCAGGATCGGGTCCAGCACCTTGCGGCGCGGACAGTAGGCCGGCAGCGAACCAGGCGGAGGCGGCGGGCCCACCATCGGCTCGCCGTTCACGCGAAAGTCGACCGTCTCGATTGGCGGGCAGTTGCTTTCGACAACTTCGGCCAGCAGCCCCCAACGATGCAGCTTCGCGACGCCAGGGCGGTGGATGAAGTGCGTCGACATGATGTCGCTCGGGAACGCCGACTTATCGACCATAAGCACCTTATAGCCCTGGCGGGCGAGGAGCATGGCCGTTGGCGCTCCCGCAACGCGGGCGCCGACTACGATGGCGTCATACATGAGAACCTACCTCGGTCTCGCCGGGAACTGCTGCAAGCCGAGGGCATGATAGCGAATGGGTGCGCCGCTCGTTAGCCAATCGGCGCGCCAGCTGGAGCCTGCAGGACTGGCCCGCGGCTGCCGACAATAGATAAAAGCACGCCTGGAGGCGATGACCATGGAGCGATCGCAGGACCCGCCGACCATCGTGATGAAGGACGCCTTCGGCGCTTCGTTGAAGGCTGAAGCGGCGCGTTCGAAACGCTACGGGCACCCGTTTGCGGTATTTGTGCTACGGCCGCCCGCCAGCCGCGGTCTGAGCGAGAGCCTGGCGGCGGAGCAGGTCAGCGAGAACCTGTCTGCGCTGCTCACGAGCGGCCTGGTGCGCGAGTGCGACGTCGTGTCGGTCCTCGAGGACGAACGCGCGATCGGCGTGCTGCTGCCAGAGACCAGCGTCGCGGGCGCCGGAACGCTGATCGAGCGCCTGCTAGCGGCTATCAGTCACCCTGACCACCCATGGCAGGTTGAGCTCTTCGTCTACCCGGAGAACCAGGACGAGATCACAAAGCTCGCAACATGGGCCGCCTAATCCTGCCGAAGTAAGCCCTCAGACCTGAAGGGCCCTGCCCCAGCCCTGCCGTTTCGTTTAGAGTGTGGGCACGCCTTAGCGTGCGGGCACGTCTAGCGTGAGGGCACGCCTAGAGTGTGGGCACGCCGATCTCTCGGCAGGAGTCTGAATCTTGGCTATCTCCCGGACAACCGGCCCGATCACCGCCGACGACGAAACGATGCGCAAGGCGCTGGAAGATGCCTTCCTGCCATCGCTGCTGCCCGCACTGGCGCAGG
>JBKKBW010000674.1:0-3664 GCA_046713635.1 Dehalococcoidia bacterium | reverse complement strand
TACCTCACCGCAGGCGCCGAGGTCATCGAGACGAATACCTTCGGCGCGAACCGTATCCGGCTCAAGCCGTTCGGCCTGTCCGACAAGGCAGCCGAGCTGAACGCCCTCGGCGTGCGGCTCGCCCGCGAATCGATGCGCGATCGGCACACAGCGTTCGTAGCGGGCGCAATCGGGCCAGTTGGCGTCGGGCTCGCCGGTGCAGGCGATGTAACGCTAAGGCAGGCGCACCGAGCCTTCGCCGACCAGGCGAAGGCGCTCGTTGACGCAGGGGCCGACCTTATCGCGCTCGAGACGTTCGCCACGCTGGCCGAGGCGCGGGAGGCCGTTCAGGCTGTTCGCGAGGCGACCAAGGACCTCCCAGTCATCGCACTTCTCACGTTCCAGCGCGACGGCCGCACCTGGACGGGCGAAGAGCCCGCCGAGGTCGCGCGTGAGCTCCACAACGCAGGCGCCGATGTAGTGGGCGTGAACTGCGTCGCCGGACCGCAGGCTGCGCTCGACATCCTGGAAGAGATGGCGCGCGCGACCAAGGTGAAGCTCGCCGCGATGCCCAACGCTGGCAACCCGCGTGTCACGGAGCGGGAAGTCACGTATCCCGTCAGTCCGCGCGCGTTCGCCGAGTATGTCCCGCGTCTCGTCGCCGCGGGCTGCGCCATCGTCGGGGGCTGCTGCGGCACGACGCCGGAGCACATCGCGGCCATGCGCGACGCGCTGCGCGGCGATGTGCCACCCGAGGGTTCGAACGCGATCGAGTTCAACGACCTCTGGGTCCCGAACGAAGACGCGGAGCCGGAAGAAGCCACGTTGCGCGAGAAGCTCGCTGCCGGCCGATTCGTCATCACCGCCGAAATCGATCCTCCACGCGGCCTCAACCCGAAGCGAGCGCTCAAGGGCGCTGCGCGCCTCAAGCTGGCCGGCGTCGATACCATCAACGTCGGCGACAGCCCGCTCGCGCGCGTGCGCCTCAGCCCGCTCGCGATGGCCGTCATCTTCCGCCAGCAGCTCGGCATCGAGACGATCGTGCATACCACAACGCGCGATCGCAACCTACTGGCGCTCCAGTCTGACCTGCTTGGTGCGCACGTGTTGGGCCTGCGCAACGTTCTTTGTCTCAAGGGCGACGCGCCATCGGGCTCCGGCTACGCGCGCGCAGTCGGCGTCTGGGATGTCACGCCGGTTGGCCTGATTCGCGTGATTAAGGGCCTCAATGAGGGCCTCGACTGGGCCGGCAACCCGATGGCCCAGCCAACGTCGTTCTTCGTGGGATGCGCCGCTAACCCAACTGCGGCATCACTCGAAGCCGAGATCAAGCTGCTCAAGCGCAAAGCGGAGGCGGGCGCCGACTTTGTCATGACGCAGGCAATCTACGACGTCGAGGCGCTCGAGAAGTTCCTCGTGCCCGCATCGAAGCTGAAGCTGCCGATTCTGCTCGGCGTCATGCCCCTGCAAAGCGATCGCCACGCCGAGTTCATTCACAACGAGCTGGCGGGCGTTACGGTCCCGGACGCCATCCGCGATCGCATGCGTCAAGCGGGTGATGCTGGCCAGACCGAAGGCGCTGCGATCGCGAAGGAGATCATCGAGAAGGTGCGCGGCGCCGTCCAGGGCATCTACCTGATCCCCTCGTTCGACCGCTACGATACGGCTGCTGAGCTTGTCGAGGAGCTTCGCGGTGATCGCGTCACCGCCTTGCCAACATCCTAGACAAAGCCAAGCAAGTCAACTAGAAGGAGCCATCGATGACCACAATCGCAGAGTTCCTACGCGCCAACATCCGCAACGAGCACAACATGCTCGATCAGGTGATGAAGGACCTTACACCGGAGCAGATGCATTTCGTGCCGCCCGGCACTACCGCGAATCACATCGGTTTCACCATCTGGCACTACGTCCGCACCGAGGACAACATCATTCAGTTCATCCTGCAGGACCGCAAGCCAACGATGTGGGTCGCCGGCGGCTACCACGAGAAGTGGAGCCTCGAAAAGGTGATGCAGGGCACTGGCATGACGTTGCAGCAGGCGAACGACATGCGCCTTCCGCCGATAGACCAGTGGATGGAATACCAGTCATCGGTCTGGAAGGCGACGGACGACTACCTCGCTTCGCTCGATGACGAGTCCCTCGACCGCATCGTCAAAGTCATGCCCTTCGGCGAGATCCCTGCCCACCGAGCACTCAGCATGCCGCTCCTAACGCACGGCCACGGCCACCTCGGCGAAATCTGCGTCCTGCGCGTCCTCCAGGGCCTCCCCAGCAGTCTGATCTAGTCGGGGCATCTCCCGCGCTACACTCTCCTTGTGACGGACTGGCAGCCCCGCTTACTTGAGCCTGGTGAAGAGCCCGGACTGCTTCAACTACTATTCGACGCGTACGGAGCGTGGCCAAAGGCCGACATCACCATGCCCGCGATCGACCACCTGCGCTGGAAGCTCGAAGCCGGCGGCGACCAGCGCGCGGCGGTTGTCGAGGCCGATGGCGCGATCGTTGGTGCGGTGTACGTCTCATTCCGGAAGCTTTGGGTGAAGGGTCGCTCCCTGCGCGGCACCAGCGGCGGCGACGTCGCGATCCATCCCGCCCATCAGGGCAAGCGAATGTTCACTGCCATGACGCCATTTCTTTGGGATCTGAACATGGCCTCGTCTGACCTTTCCTACGGCTACCGCAGCAGAAACCTGGCCGTACAGAAGGCGAACATGCCGTTCCTACGCAGCAAGTTTGGCAACTTCGTCAACGTGCTCGTAGCGTCGACAGGCGCGGCGCCGTCCGCTGCTCCGCGTGGTGACGAGCCATGGGAACTACGCAGCGTCACAACGTTCGACGAGCGAATCGATCTGTTCTGGCAGGACGCCGCGTCCCAGTTTGATTTCATCTGCGAGCGAGGTAAGGACTTCCTCAACTGGCGTTTCTGCGACCTGCGCGCCGGCGACTTCACCTGCTTCGTTGCGGAGCAGAAAGGCCGGATTCTCGGCTACGCGGTCGAGCGCATCTCGAACGGGCGCGGCTACCTCGTTGATCTGCTAGCGCTGCCTGGTCGGCTCGACGTTGCGTCGTCCCTTGCGCGACGAGCGCTCGACGACCTGCGCGGTGTCGGCGTGGACGAGACCGACTGCTGGCTGCCGGCGCGACACGTCTACTTCGACGCGCTGTCGGAGGCAGGCTTCACCGCGCTCAAGACGACGCAAGACGTCACCTACCGTGCGCTCCAGACGCGCGCAGAGGAGCTGTCGTTCCTCCTCCAGCCTGAAGCCAGCGTCCACTTCACCCTCGGCGACACCGACCTGGTGTAGGCCGCGGCTTTCGCGCCTCCACGTACTCCCAGCACACAGATCTAGGTCACAGCTGTTACGGCAACGAGCCGTAATGTTGCCAATTCGTAACGTTCCGTGCTGTACCGTTCCTTTAGATCACATGAAGATCAAACTAGGCAGAAGAAGCGGTAACTTACAAGACCGCCGCGGCCAGAGCGGCCCTGCGATGGGCGGGCTGGGCGGCATGCCCATCCCGATCGGGCTCCTCTCTGGCTTGGGTCTTCCCGGCATCCTGCTCCTGCTCGCCTTCATGTTCCTGCCACAGCTGTGCTCCGGCTCCGGTGGCAGCGGTGGTGGGATCGACAGCCCGTTTAATCAGCTCCCCCAGGTCCAGCCAGGCAGCGGCCAGGCGC
>JBKKBW010000673.1:0-10578 GCA_046713635.1 Dehalococcoidia bacterium | reverse complement strand
GTACGCGATGATCATGTGCCCTCACCCCTGGCCCCACACCCCGAGGGAGAGGGGAACTCTCGCGACGCGGCGTCCCATTGCACCTCACGTGCGCGATCTTACGACGGGGCGGAAATGTCTCCAAGCATCGGATGTCACCCCTGACGCAAGAGGGCGCACGCGGAGGGCGCGGAGAGAAACGGTGGTGGCCAGCCGGACGAGCCAGGGCGCTCGCCGCGCGCCCTACAGGCCTGCCGGCCGTCCGTTTGCACCACGTGGCCGGCGGGCTCCTGGCAGGCGGGCGTAGCTCCAAGAGGCAGATGGCACTTTACCTAAAAGGGTGAGGGATTTCCCCTAGGCCCGAAGCATAGGCCAGACGCGGACGTCGCTGCGGTTGACGCACTCACGTGCCGAGATTACGACAGGGTCCAGGTAAGTCGAGCGACTGTAAATCGGCAGGACTTTGCTGAACCAAGGCCGACCTGGCAACTCACGGGTTCACATAACCATTGGTAGCTTGCACAAGAGTGACCATCAGACATTTGCTTGACGAGTTCGCGGCAGCACACAGGGAGTGTGGCGATGACAAAGAGTGGCAAGCGAAACGAAGACTGGACTCTTGTTGGTGTAGTGGCAGCACTGGCTTGGGCCATAGGGCTGGTTTCGCCAAGCGGAACGCCGCAAGCCTACGCGGCGAACACCGCAGCGCCCGACACAGAGGGAGCCGTTGGCGCGTACACATCGCTGGCGCTGGATGGCGCTGGGAATGCGGTGGTGAGCTATCAGGATGTCGAGAACAGCGACTTGAAGGTGCTCCACTGTGGAGACATGACGTGCACAGCAGACAACACGATCGTCTCGCCAGACATGGAGGGCCTCGTTGGCTATTACACGTCGCTCGCGTTGGATGCGGCGGGCAATCCCGTGGTGAGCTACTTCGACGGGACTAACCGTGACCTGAAGATACTCCACTGCGGGAACGCGAACTGCACCGCCAACAATTCGATGAGCTCGCCCGATACGTTGGGCAATGTTGGCTACCATACCTCCCTCGAGCTGGATGGCGTCGGCAACCCGGTGGTGAGCTATTACGACAGTGTTAACGGGAACCTAAAGTTGCTCCACTGCGGAAATGCAACCTGCACGGCTGGAAACGTGATCAGTTCGCCGGACGCGGCTGACAACGTAGGCTGGTTCCCCTCGCTCGAGCTAGACGCAGTGGGCAACCCAGTCGTGAGCTATTTCGACTTGACGAATGCAGACCTGAAGGTGCTTCACTGCGGCGCCGCAGCCTGCGCAGCGGGAAACACGATCAGTTCGCCGGACACGGCCGGCTTTGTGGGCCAGTACTCATCGCTGGCGCTGGATGCGGCTGGCAATCCGGTGGTGAGCTACTGGGACGGGACGAACCACGACCTGAAGGTGCTCCGTTGCGGGAACGCGACCTGCACGGCGGGAAACACGGTCAGTTCGCCGGACGCGGCGGGAAACGTAGGCGTAGACACTTCGCTGGCGCTGGACGGAGCTGACAACCCGGTGGTTAGCTACTGGGAAACTTCGAACTCTAACCTAAAGGTGCTCCGTTGCGGGAACGCAACCTGCACCACGGGAAACACGATTGCCTGGCCGGACATGACGGGCAGTGTGGGCCAGTACTCGTCGCTGGCCCTAGACGATGATGGTAACCCGGTAGTAAGCTACCGCGAGTTTGAGAACTCTGACCTGAAGGTACTTCGCTGCACTGACCCGAGTTGTCATGGAAAAATGCTGGCAACGAACGATGACTTCCAGAGCGCGAAATCGATAGGGAGCCTGCCTTTCGTCGACAACACGAAGACGACAAACGCATCGACGGCGGGTAACGATCCGCCGGAGGACTGCACGATGGGAGCCGCCAATAGTCACTCGCTCACGAACCAATTCACACCGCCAGTGACGAGCCTGACGCACATCACGACGGCTGGATCCGGTTACGACACGGTGCTGGCGGTTTACAGCGGAACGAAGGGCGCGCTGACGCAGATTGCCTGCAACGACAACGCAGACTTGACGCTTCAGTCATCGCTCGATACCGCCGTTAAACGGCGGGACGGCATACTACATTCTCGTTGGGGATTTCGACACCCTGCATAGCGGCGGCCTACTGCGTATCGCGATCAGCACGGCGCCGAAACAACCGAAGCCCGGTGACACAGACGGGGACGGCTGTCCCGACTGGCATGAGAACGGATCGGACGAGTATCAGGGCGGGTTACGTAACTATCTGAACCCATACGACTACTTCAACCCGACGCATGACGGCATGAACCGCGGCGATGACATCATGGCCGTTGTAGACGCATACTACATGGACGACAACGACGGGACGCCGGGCCTGCCGCCGTACGCACCCGGCTACAACCCGGACACGGACCGGGCGCTGGTCGGGCCGAACGCGTGGAACCTGGGCCCGCCGAATGGGCTGCAGCGCGTCGATGACATACTGAACCAGGTTAAGCAGTACTTCCACGACTGCGCGTGAAGCCCCTCATCCCTAACCCCTCTCCCGAGGGAGAGGGGTTAGGGGTGGCGGCGGGTGCACCGAGTAAACTGCTGCGTTGAGATTCAAGATCCACGACGAAATCTCGGACGAACTGTTCGCGAGGATGGTCGAATTTTCGCGGCGGCTGCGACAGGAGTCGACGCCGACCGAAGAGACGCTCTGGCAGGAGCTGCGCAATCGCCGGCTAGGCGCGAAGTTTCGGCGCCAGCAACCGATTGGCCCGTTCGTCGTTGACTTCTACTGTCACGAGAAGCGGTTTGTCGTCGAAGTGGACGGGCCGATTCATCGCTTTCAGAAGGCAGCCGATGCAGAACGCGACCAGCTATTGCAAGCCGCGGGCTTTCATGTCCTCCGCCTCCTCACCGAACAGGTCGAGGAGTTTCTTCCGAATGTCCTCGAGACCATCGCTCGCAAGTTGACCCGCCTCTCGTCGCCCTCGGAGGGGGACACTGCGCCTCGGGAGGATCCGGGTGAGGACTCGCCGTGACCTCCCCTCTCCCTCGGGAGAGGGGATTGAGGGTGAGGGGTTGTTGACGTGCCGCAACTATCCCACGCGAAACGCGCAGGCCGGGGACGCGGGCGCTGATGGCGGTACGACGATCGCTAGATCCGGGCTGAGTTGCTCCCAGTCCAGCAGAGCGTCGAGGCCGAGGAGGCGGACGCTCGCATGCTCGGGTATAGCGAGTTCTTTGATGATGAGGCGGCCCGGCGAGACGGGGCCAAGCACGACGGCGTAGATCGCGTTGTCGTTGCAGGTGAAGCGGACGGGCGCGCCAGCCCCGGTCAGGCCCTCCGCCCTCCGCCAGGGGCGCGTCTCGAAGATCGCCTCGCCGTTGATCGCGAGCCATGCGCCCAGGACACGGAGGCGCTTTTGCTGGAGCTGCGGTATGTCGCCGTTTGGCTCCGGCCCGACGCCGAGCAGCAGGTTGCCGTTCTTGCTGACGACGTCCACCAGGAGCCGGATCAGCTCGTCGGAGGACGGCAGGTCGGTGTCGCGTTCGTTCCGGTTATTGCCAAACGACGGTCCGATGCCGCGGACTGCCTCCCACTTTCGATCGACGACGTCGTGCTCGACCGCGTACTCCGGCGTCGCGAAGTCGTAGAGCGATGCTTGCGGCACGCGGAAGCGCCTAAGCGACGACGGTAGTACCGGCCAGACTACGGGTAGCGCCGCGCTCACGGCGCTGAGCAGCACGTTTCCCACGCCGCGAACCGGGCCGATGCGCGCCCAGCGATCGTTGACGACGCCATCGGGGACGGTGTCGTAGTAGGAGGCCAGGAGCGCTTCGAGATCGGCATCGCTCGGGTAAGCGATGTCGTTCCAAAGCACCGACGGCTGGTAGCGTTCGATGAGCTCCGTGAGCTGCCGGTCGACGTAGCTTGCGTATTCGGAGTCCTGAGGCACGGCCATGATCGCGCTCGCCGCGTTCCGGATCACCGTCGAGTTGAACGTCATATCGTAGCCGGCGGAATAGTACAGGCCCATCTTGAGGCCGCGCGATCGCACGGCGGCGCTGGCGTCAGTGACGATGTCGCGTGCGGAGTGATAGCGCTCCCTGTGCGGATTGGGAATACGGCTCGGCCACAAGCAGAAGCCGTCCATGTGCTTCGTCGTAAGCACGACGTAGCGAGCGCGCGCCTCGACGAACAAGTCCGCCCACGCAGAGAAGTCGGCGGTCGCGCTTGCGGCGTCAAAGTCGGCAGCGAATGCGTCATACGGGGCGCCTCCGTATGTGGCCGCGTGGTGACGCTGGGCCGTACTGCCGCCGATCTGGATTGTGTTGGCGTACCACTCGGCGTACGGGTTGTGCCTGAAGTAGTAGTTCGGGCCGTGCTTGCTCCAGAGCTCCTGGATGGTGCCGGCGCGTTCAGCCCATCCGGGCACGGAGTACAGGCCCCAGTGGACCATCACACCAAACTTGGCATCGTCGAACCATGCAGGCAGCGCGCGTGTCATATCGTGCAGGGTACACCAGTACCCTGGGGACAGATGGGTTGACAGCGTCGCGGCCGACACGTAGTATTGGCGCGAGGGAGCAGGGAATCTGCTCCCTTTTGCTTTGGGCAACAGGTCCAACGCGGGCGTTCCGATGATTGGTGTAGAGCGGGGACGGACGCGGTCCGCAAGGGCTCTTCAGGGCATGAGCATACGGAGGTGCATCGATGCGAAGACTGTTCATTCTTGTCGCGCTGCTGGGCGTGATGGCGCTGGGGCTACTGGCGGTCATCGGCCAGACGACGACGTCGGCGGGGCCAGACGAACCGAAGGCGACCGAGACGCCAAAGCCAACTGAGGAGCCAAAGCCGACTGAGACGCCGAAGCCGGATGCGGACGGCGATGGCGTCACGGACGCCAAGGACAACTGTCCTGACGTAGCGAACCCCGACCAGAAGGACATGGACAAGGACAAGATTGGTGATGCCTGCGACGACGACAGCGACGATGACGGTATCCCCAACGAAGACGAGAAGGGTGGCGGTACCGATCCGAAGGACGACGACACCGACGGTGACAATTGCGGAGACTACCCCGAGGATAAGCAGCTACTTGGCGACAAGATAGCTACGGACCCGAAGAACCCGCTCGACTTTGACGACACAACGGGTGACAAGAAGGTGCTCATTCACGACGTCTTGGGCGAGGTGGAGAACTACTACTCGGGCGACCCTGGCATCTACGACCGCACAGGCGACGACGAGGTACTCGTCGATGACATCCTGCATGTTGTGCAGCAGTACGGAGCAGACTGTAGCGCCTGGTAACTAACCAGCGACCGGCGGTAACAAGCGAGGGGCGGAGCCATGTGGCTCCGCCTCCTGTTATCTGTCGCGCGGGCGGCCACACACGGCCGCCCCTACGCTGGTGCTATTCGCTGGCGGAGTTGGTGAGTGGCTTGTCTAGATCGTACTTCTTGACCAGGTTATCGAACGACAGATCCGGGTTGGAGGCGTCAATCATCTTGTCGTACTTGGGGTCTAGCTGCTCAAGTTTGCTCTGCATCGACAGGTGAAAGGCGAAGCCGCTGATGATGCGCTGGACGTTCGTGCTGCCGCACTTCTCGCAAGCAGGCTTCCGCGACCGGCCAGCCGCGCTACGGACAAACAGGCTGGTCACCTTACGGCAGTCGTGGCAGCCGTATTCGTAGATAGGCACAACGGCAACCTCCGCCTCAGTGTAGCAATCGAGCCTGGGCCGTCTACGAGCGACGACTTAGGACGTAGTCGGCGAGGTCGACCAACCCTGCGCGGTCGGGGGTGTCCGGCAGCACGTCAAGGGCTGCAACTGCACGATCTCTGAAGGTGCGCGCTGCCGCGTGTGAGTCGTCTAGCACGTCGGAGTCCAGCACCATGCGTATCGCTTCAGCCAGGTAGTCCTCGCGGCTGCTGTCGCGGAACAGTCGTTCAACGGGATTGTTATTCGGGTAGCGTTCCATGAGCAGCAGGGATGGCAACGTGAGCGTTCCCTGCATTAGATCGCTACCAGCAGGCTTGCCAAGCTCCGCCTCCGTACCCTCGAAGTCGAGGATGTCGTCGACGATTTGGAACGCCATCCCCACGTTCTCGCCGTAGTCTCGTAACGCGTTCGTCCAGACGCTAGGCGCTCCAGCAACAAGCGCGCCTCCCTCAGCCGATGTCGCAAACAAGGAGGCTGTCTTGCCAGCGATGCGGTGGAAATACTTCATCGTTCCAGGGCTGTACTGATACGCGCTCATGTCCTGGTTCAGCTCGCCGGAGGCCATGGCCATGAGCGTTCGGGAGAACAGCTTGACAACGTCTATGCTCTCGGTGCGGCAGATCAGTCCGGCCGCGTGCGCGAACATGTAGTCGCCCAGCATCACGGCGGCTGCGTTATGCTGGCGGGCGTTCGTCGTCTCGCGCCCGCGACGCGTATCAGAGTCGTCGATCACGTCGTCGTGCACGAGTGTGGCCGTGTGCAGCAGCTCGATTGATGCGGCGAGCGGGACGAGCAGTTGCGGCTGGTAGTTCCCAAACCGGCCGGCCAGTAGAGCGATCGTCGGGCGCAGACGCTTGCCGCCGGCCGAGAGGATGTGAGTGAGCATACCGCGCAGCGCAGGTACGTCTGAGTTCGCAACATCGCTGAGCGTCGCTTCGACCAGCGCCAGCTCGGCCTGGACGGGCTCGTGAATCGATGCGACCTGCATGCTGTCCTAGCTTCCTTTACCTGTTGCCTGCTGGCTGGGTCAGTCTACTCTCGATACCGAAGAGTCGCAACGCATTCTCTGTCGTAGCCTCTGCGACTCGCTCGAGCGTCTCCCCGCGAAGCTCAGCAATCGTCTCTACTGCGGCCAGCACATGTGCTGGCTCGTTGCGCTTCCCGCGCCTCGCTTGCGGGGCGCCGTACGGGCTGTCCGTCTCGACAACGAGCACATCGAGTGGTAGGGTACGCGCGACTTCGCGCAACTGATCAGACTTGGGATACGTGATCGACGTGTGGATCGAAATCATGAACCCCAACGCTGCGTAGTACGCAGCAAGGATCGCGTCGCCGGAGTAGTAGTGCATGACGCCCAAAGGGCGTGCGCCGAGTGGGCGCCCTTGGCGCATGGCACCACCCGCGTGCCGCGACCAGTCCTCCATGATCGGCAACAATTCGTCCTGAGCGTCGCGGCAATGCACGGCCACCGGCTTTTCCAGATCCTTGGCCATATCGAGCTGTTGAAGCAGCACGGCGATCTGCTTCTGACGTTCGGAGAGATTGCGGTAGAAATCGAGCCCGATCTCGCCGACTGCGACAACCTCTGGCCGAGCGACCAGTTCAGTTAGCGCGGCGAACGCACCATCGTCCATCACATCCGCGTCGTGTGGATGGCAGCCTGCGGCCGCGAAGACGACGTCAGGATGAGCATCCGCCAATTCGATCGCCTGCTGCGATGTCGCGACGTCGACGCCGAGCACAAGCATGGCGGCGACTCCGCAGTCGCGAGCATGCTGGATCACATCGTCACGATCGGCGTCGAACCGCGAATCCTGGAGGTGAGCGTGCGTATCGAACAACTGCATCGTCAAGACGCGAGCGCTTCGGTCGGCTCGATTTGCTCCAGCTCGAGCTTCCTGAATAGCGGAGCGGGCTCTGGCAGCGGCTGTCCCGGCGTCAGTCGAGTCAACTTCCAGCCGTCATCGAGCAGCGGAGTCCCGTATCCGAGCAACCCGTGCAGTCTCTCTGAGCTGAACGGCACGTAGGGCGACATCGCAACCTTCAGTCCGTTCACCGCGCAGAGCGACGTATAGAGGCTGCGCGCAGCAGATGCGCGATCATCAGGCAGAGCCTTCCACGGCGCGGTCTCGTCCAGGTACTTGTTGGCTTCCTGCGCATGCGCCATCGCTGCCGATAGGCCTGCGCGAAAGTGGCACGCCGCGATATGGCCCCCAGCCTCGACCAGCATCGACTCGGTGCGTTGAAGCAGCGCTTCGCTGCGCGCATCGAGGGGCCCGGGCTCTGGCACGAGCCCGTCGAAATTTCGATAGGTCATCGCCAGGACGCGGTTGACTAGGTTGCCCCAAGTAGCGACGAGCTCGTTATTGTTTCGCGCCACGAAGTCAGCCCAGGTGAAGTCGGAGTCGGCAGTCTCTGGCATTGTTGCGCAGAGGTAGTAGCGCATCGCGTCCGGATCGAAGCGGTCCATGATGTCCGGAATGAACACCGCCGTCATCCTGCTGGTCGAGGCCTTCTGGCCGCCGATATTCATGAACTGGTTCGCCGGCACGTCGTAGGGGAGGTTTAACGGCGCGCCATCAGCATCCGCGCGGGCCATGATCTCCATGGGCCAGCTAATCGTGTGGAAGAAGATGTTGTCTTTGCCGAGGAAGTAGTAGCTGCGACACTCCGGATCCTGCCAGAAGTCACGCCACGCTTCCGGCTCGCCGCGTTGCTGCGCCCACTCCTTCGATGCAGAGAGGTAGCCGATCACGTTCTCGAACCAGACGTACAGCCGTTTCCCCGGCCCGAGCTCGTCGGTTGGGACCGGGATGCCCCACTCCAGGTCGCGCGTGATTGCCCGATCGTGCAGGCCCTCGTTCAGGACGCCCAGCGTGAAATTGGCGACGTGCTTGCGCCAGTGCGACTGGCTGCCTACCCAGTCCTTCAGCCGATCGTTGTAAGCGCTCAGCTTGAGGAAGTAGTGACTGGTCTCGCGGGGCTCTGGCTTTGTACCGCACAGTTTACAGCGCGGGTCGATGAGTTCCATCGCGTCGATGGCGCGGCTGCAGTTCTCGCACTCGTCTCCGCGCGCGTTCTCGTATCCGCAGTTCGGGCACGTCCCCTCGACGTAGCGATCTGGCAGGAACCGATTGTCGTTCGGGCAGTAGAGCATCATCATCGTGTCGGGATAGATATCGCCCTGGCTGTACAGCTTCAGGAAGACTTGCTGGACAGTTTCGCGATGGTTGTCTGTGCCTGTCGTCGTGTACAGGTCCATCGAGATGCCGAGCCAATCGAGCGATTCCTGGAAGCTCTGGTGGAACTCAGCCACTACTTCCTCCGGCGAACGGCCCTCGCGCTCGGCGCGAACGGTGATGGGTGTGCCGTGCTGGTCGCTGCCGGAGACCATGAGCACCCTGTTGCCGGCCAGCCGGTGGTAGCGCGCGAAACAGTCCGCGGGCAGGAAGCTGCCCACGATCTGGCCCTGGTGCAAGGGCCCGTTCGCGTATGGCCAGGCGACTCCGATGAAGATCGTCTCAGACATAAGGGACGTTCCGAACGATTCTACCATGCGAGGCGCAAGGAGGCGCTCATAGATCCAGCCAGCGCCTGTAGATGTCGCGATGCGGCTTCCCGGTAAGTTCTACGACACGACGATCGGCGTCACGCGCTCGCGTTCCCCGGTCCTTAAGCTCGCGTAAGAGCGCATCGATGTCCTGGTCCGAAGTTGGGGCATCGCTACGCTCGCCCGCGCCCTCGACGATGAGCGTGAACTCGCCGCGCGGCTCAGCAAAGTGCTCGATGGCCGCCGAAAGCGTTCCCCGGAAGATCTCTTCGTAGAGCTTTGTGAGCTCCCGGCACACGGCCACCTGTCGTTCCCCGAAAGCAGCTCGCATGTCAACCAGCGCTGACCGCATCCGATGCGGCGCTTCGAACAGCACCAGCGTCTCGGCAAGCAGGGCCGCTTCCGCCAGGAACTTCCGTCGTTCGGACGCTTTTCGCGGTAAGAATCCCAGGTAGTGAAAGCGACGCGATGGCAACCCGGAGGCCGCTACGGCCGCCGTCAGGGCCGACGCGCCGGGTATGGGCACCACCTGATGTCCCGCGTCGATCGCGGCCTCGACCAGGTGGAAACCGGGATCGCTAATGCCCGGCATTCCCGCGTCCGAGACGAGGGCAACATCGCCGGCCTCAAGCGCATCGAGGAGGGCAGGGGTCTGCCGCTCGCGATTTCGTTCGTTGTACGCAGCCAGCTTAGGCGAAGGCACCCCATGGTGGGTCAGCAGCTTTCGAGCCGTTCGCGTGTCCTCTGCCGCGATGAGCGGCACAGCTTTGAGAACGGCAAGCGCGCGCAGGGTAATGTCCTCAAGGTTGCCTATCGGAGTTGCGACGACGTACAAAGTCGACATAACTTGCAAGCGGGTAACCGCCTAGATCGTTATACAATTTCCGTGAATCTACGGCTAGCGTCGTTGACCGTTCGAGCAGGTGTCTGATAGGATGGCAGCAACAACCTCAAACATCAAACGAAGCTGTGACATCACCAGGCATGGACTCAGCGAACTGGCAGGCAAGCCTCAGTCAGCCTCGATCTGCGCACCTTCCGCCAGGCGGGGACCGAGAAAGGGAGAGGAGATAACCGCCATGTCCGTACCTCAAGCCAAGCAGATGCGCCGCGCCTACGGGTTTGATGAGGTGGCAATTGTTCCTGGTGACGCGACCGTCAATCCATCGATGACAGAAGTCTCGCTTCGGATAGGCGAGTTGGAGTTTCCGCTGCCGTTCATGGCAGCGGCGATGGACGCCGTGGTTAACCCCCAGTTCGCTATCGACTTTGGGAAGCATGGCGGCCTAGCGGTCCTGAATCTCGAGGGTGTCCAGACCCGCTACGACGACC
>JBKKBW010000672.1:0-1816 GCA_046713635.1 Dehalococcoidia bacterium | reverse complement strand
GGATAGCGCTACCGCGACGGCTGTGCAGTCAGAACGCCGCCTCGGCTTCGTCCGTCGCCCCGCCGGACGTCGTCCGCCTGAAGGCCTTGACAGCAGTCCGGGAGGCTGACACACTGACTAGGCCCATCGTAATCTTCGGTGTTGTCCATGGCAGAACCCCGCCGAAGTCCGTCGCGCATGGATGCAGGGCAACTCGCTAGGCGCTCCGAGGACTTGGAGCGGAAGGAGGCGGCCCACGAAGAGTGCGGGCCCGGCCCGCGTAGCTCGAATGATCGAGCCGAATGTACCCTCAATAACCCCAACGATTCTAAAAGGAGCAGCACTCAAATGAAAAAGGCATTTCTAAGCGTCATGTTGGCAGTGAGCCTTATCGGGGGCTCATACGGCGTGTTCACGGTCGCCGACACGACTCACGCCGCAGGCGGCTGCCAGGCGTTCGGCCACGCCACCCGCGACGGCGCCCCCTGGGGAGCGAGCACCAAGGCCGCCAATGCGGCAGGCGATCCTGGTGTCATCGCCGCTAACACCGCAGGCGCGCACGCCGCTTTCTGCCCGTAATAAGCGCAGCAGTAACTTAAAGAGGAAGGCAGCCCATGTGGGCTGCCTTCCTCTTAGCCCCGCTGTGTCATCCTGAGCGCAGCGAAGCATATTTCATCCCTATGTTGTCGACCGCTCGACCGCCGCGGTCAGTGCTTCGTCCGCGTCGTAGGGCCGCACAGCTGTGCGCCCGTCGTGTCATCCTGAGGGGCGCGGGGTAGAAGGACGGGGAGGGGAGCCAGAAGGATCTGTCGCCGCTTCTGCAGAGGCGCTTCGTCGTCCTCCGCGGGAAGGCTCTGCCTAACCCTCGCCACCCTCGTCTGGTGCGTCCTGATACCAATCGTGACCTTCGCGCGACTCCGTGAAACCACAATGCTTGCACACGTACTCGCCCGGCCCGACGCCTTTCGCCACGCGTTCCTCAACATCCAGGCTGCCGCACGTAGGGCAGCGAGGTCCCACTTGCGATGCATCGTCCGGACCAACAGTTGTTCCCATGTCGCTACTCTACCACGACGAAGAGCGGCTCCCGCGCGCGGGTCAGGCACCGCTTGTCCGCCTCAGGCGGAGCCTAACGCTTCCCCTCTCCCCCGGGGCCTGTCCTCGAGCGAAGCGAAGGAAGAGGGGCCAGGGGTGAGGGGCGTCACGCGCAGTCGTGGAAGTACTGCTTCACGATGTTCAGAATGTCGTCCACGCGCTGCAGCCCGTCCAGCGCCCCCGTGTTCCATACGTTCGGCGAAGTACGTCCGCTAGCCGAGTTTCAGGGCGGCCTGCGCGTCAGGCGTTGCCGGCTGGTCCGGCGTCTGTTCTGTGGTGGCCGTTGGTATGCTGCTCATCTCGTCTCGCCCAGTGGCGGTCGGCGTTGTAGAAGAATAGCCCATAGCGCGGCATCAGAGCCGGGTACGCAAGACGTGTGGGCCGACAGTGGGCGAAGATTCTGACCTATCGGCCACAAAACGAATCGAATCGGTTTGAGTTTGGCATTTTTCGGATTTTTTCTGTCATGGTGGAGACCCGCTGACATCCAGGCGGGCAAGGGGCGGGGGTTCGCCGTTGCGGGAGTAGCTCCTAGCGAGTGGTGGCACTGTAGGGAAATTAGTTCGCCGTCGCCGGCAGTCAGCCTGCCCGAATCTGGTTTAGCGCCAGCAAGCGCGAAAGCATTTCCGTTTCTCCCAGATCGTTGCGGGATTCCGTCCATCCATAGGCGGCGAAGACAGCATCGTCAAGCGCGCGGTGCGCGTTGACTAGCCAGGTGGGCGGTTCGTTATAGAGATTAGTC
>JBKKBW010000671.1:0-3340 GCA_046713635.1 Dehalococcoidia bacterium | reverse complement strand
GGCGCGCGCACGACGATGGGCTTCGTCCATCCGGACGCCGACCACGGTGAGTTGGCCCATAATCTTGAGTTCCTGCGTGCGGCCGCCACCGGTGAAGTCGCTGCGAGCATCTTGGAGGAAGGTTTCTTCCGCACCGATGTTGCGGACTACCTTCCGCGTATACAGGCGCCCACTCTAGTGCTGCACCGCCGCGATGACCAGGCCGTCCCATTGGAGTTCGGCCGGCAAGTCGCATCCGTCATTCCAAACGCGCGCTTCGTCCTACTAGAAGGTAACCACCACCTCCCGTATGAGGGAGATATCGAGCCTCTCCTGCAGGCGATGGAGGAGTTCCTCGGCGTCGAACGGACAGTCCCGGTGCCGCGCGCGCCTGCCGCGGTGGACGCTGGAGAGGCGCCGGTCGCGATCCTCTTCACTGACATGGAGAGTTCAACGGAGCTCACCCAGCGTTTAGGCGACGAGCAAGCTCAAGAGTTAGTCCGGACCCACAATGAGATCGTTCGCGATGCGCTGCGCGTCAACGGCGGTAGCGAGATCAAACATACCGGCGATGGCATCATGGCGTCCTTCGCATCGCCATCGCGCGCGCTGGAGAGCGCCGTGCAGATTCAGCGCGCCTTCGCAGAGCACAACCAAGGGCACCCGGACGCTCCTATCAACGTCCGAATCGGCCTGAACGCGGGGGAGCCCGTCCGTGGGCAGAACGATCTCTTCGGACAAGCCGTCCAGTTGGCTAGCCGTATCTGTAGCCAGGCTGAGCCCGGCCAGATCCTGGCTTCGAACGTCGTGCGCGAATTGGTGGCCGGAAAGGGCTTTCTCTTCTCCGATCGCGGAACCGCTGATCTGCGAGGGTTCGAAGACCCTGTGCGCCTCTACGAGGTGCGCTGGCAGGACTAGCGGCGGCTAGAGCGTCCTCCTCTGCTGGATATCGCTCATTCTCTCTCTCTTGCTCTCTCACATAGCGGCGACGCGCGTGCTCACAAGCGCGCTTTCGTGTACCCTGAGGGTGTCCTAGAGAAGGAGCCTCTCAGATGACCACCGAGAGCAACATCGGCAACATCCGCGGCATCAAGATCGAGGACGAAATGCGCGCCTCGTACCTCGATTACGCCATGAGCGTTATCGTGTCGCGCGCCCTCCCTGACGTTCGAGACGGCCTGAAGCCCGTCCAGCGGCGCATCCTCTACGCCATGGAGGAGGAGGGCATCCGCTCCACAGCGCGCTATCGCAAGAGCGCGGCCATCGTCGGCGAAGTGATGAAGAGCTATCACCCGCACGGTGATGGCCCCGTGTACGATGCCATGGTTCGTATGGCGCAGCCGTTCTCGCTGCGATACCCGCTGATTGACGGCCAGGGTAACTTCGGAAGCGTCGACAACGACCCACCCGCGGCTATGCGGTATACGGAAGCGCGATTGGCGCCGATCTCAGAAGAGATGCTCGCGGACATCGACAAGAACACCGTCGATTTCTTCCCCAACTACGATGATAGCCAGACAGAACCCAACCCGCTTCCCGCCAAGGTTCCGAATCTGCTCGTCAACGGTTCCAGCGGCATCGCGGTTGGTATGGCGACAAGCATTCCGCCACACAACCTGACAGAGATCTGTGAGGCGATCGTCAAGCTCATCGAAGAGCCGGAGACAACCACCGATGATCTTGCCGACATCGTCAAGGGGCCGGACTTCCCGACCGGCGCCATCATCTACCGGATGCGCCGCGAGAGCGAGTACGACAACGAAGGGCGCAAGAAGGACGTCCTCCGCGACGCCATCAAGCAAACGTACGGCGATGGCAAGGGCCGTATCGTCATGCAGGCCCGCACGCACATCGAGGAGATCCGCGGTAACCGCATGGCGGTCATCGTTACAGAGCTGCCGTATCAGGTGAACAAAGCTTCGCTCGTTGAGCGCATCGCAGACCTCGTCCGCAACAAGCGTATCGACGGCATCAGCGACCTCCGAGACGAGTCCGACCGTAACGGCATGCGCGTGGTTATCGAGCTAAGCCGCAACGGCCAGGCTCGCCAGGTAGTGAACGCGCTCTACAAACACACGCCGATGCAGTCCACCTTCCCGGTGAACATGCTCGCGCTGGTAGATGGCCAGCCGCGCGTCATCAACCTCAAGACCGCCATCGAGCAGTACATCAGGTTCCGGCGCGAGGTGACCCGGCGGCGCACCGAGTTCGACCTGGAGAAGGCGAAAGCGCGCGCCCACATCCTCGAGGGCCTCATGAAGGCGCTCGAGAACCTAGACGCCGTCATCAAGACCATCCGAGCTGCCGAGTCCGCCGAAAAGGCGAAGGATCGCCTGATGGCGCGTCCATTCGACCTGAGCGAGCTCCAGGCGCAGGCCGTCCTCGACATGCAGCTACGCCGCTTGGCTCAGCTCGAGCGGAACAAGATTGAGGAAGAGTACAGGGAGGTAATCAAGCTCATCAGCGAGCTGGAGGACCTGCTCAAGAATCCGCGCAAGATGGACATGCTCATCAAGGATGAAACAGTCGCGCTCAAGGAGAAGTACGGGGACGAGCGGCGCACGCAGATCGTCGCGCAAGAAGCGGAACAATTAAGCGAAGAGGACCTGATCGCGCATCAAGAGATCGTGATCACACTCAGTCAGCGCGGCTACATAAAGCGCCTTCCGCTCGAAACGTATCGGCCGCAGCGCCGCGGCGGTCGCGGCATCACCGGCATGGTCACCCGCGAAGCAGACGCCGTCCACCGCCTCATCGTCGCGGATACGCACGACAGCCTCCTGTTCTTCACCGATCGTGGCCGGGTGTTCCAACTCCGCGCATTTGATGTGCCGGACGCCTCGCGCCAGGCGCGTGGCCTTCCGCTCATCAACTTGATCGACCTCGAGCAGCAGGAGGTTGTCACAGCCGTTGTTGCCGCGCGCGACTTCAAGAAGGACTGCATGGTCGTCGGGACTTCCTTCGGCGAAGTGAAGAAGACATCACTCTCCGAATTCCAGTCAGTGCGGCGCGCGGGCTTAATCGCAATGAACCTGGAGAAGGACGACGTCCTCGTCTCGGCCAAGCTTGCCCACGATGACGACGATGCTCTGCTTGTAACGTCCGACGGGCAGTCTGTCCGCTTCCCCGTTTCCGAACTCCGCCTGGCGTCTCGCTCCAGCGGCGGCGTCAGAGGGATCAAGCTGGCCAAGAATGCTCGAATGGTTAGTCTGGAAATAGCATCTGGTGGCGAAGAGCTTCTGACCGTCAGCTCTGACGGCTACGGCAAGCGAACGCCTATCGAGGAATATCCGAAGCACCACCGCGGCGGGAGCGGCGTGATCACCTTCAAAGTCATCGACAAGACCGGACCCGTCGTCAC
>JBKKBW010000670.1:0-10360 GCA_046713635.1 Dehalococcoidia bacterium | reverse complement strand
GTGTCTTAGTGGAAGGACTCAGCGCTCAGCCAGCGCGCATCCGTGCTCGTGCCCGCTCCAACAGCAGCGGCAGCGCCTCCCCCGACGGCCCGCGCAGCACCGCCGAGCAGATCTCGCTCAGCGGCGTCTCCTGCGGGTTCACCTCGATCAGCCGCGCGCCGTTCCGATACGCGATCACGGGGAACTCCGCTGCCGGGTACACCACCGCCGACGTCCCGACCAGCAGCACGGCGTCCGCCAGGCGCGCCTCCCGCGAGCACGACTCCAACGCGTCGCGCGGTATCGGTTCGCCGAACATCACCGTGTCGCTCTTCACCAGTCCATCGCAGTCCGGGCAGCGCGGCGGCACGGTATCCGACAAAAACTCATCGCGCTTCCACCTGCGCGAACACTCGATGCAACGCTGCTTCGTTCGATTGCCGTGTATCTCCGTGATCGCTTCGCTTCCCGCCTCCGCGTGCAGGTTATCGATGTTCTGCGTGATGATGTGCTTCAGCATCCCGGCGCGTTCCATCTCCGCCATCGCGATGTGCCCGGCGTTCGGCTGCGCCTCGTCCAGCGCCTTCGCAAACTCGGACTGCGTCGCTTGCTCAGCCAGGCGCTGCGCCCACCACGCCTCCGGGTCGGCCAGAAAGCGCTGGTACCCGTCCATCGGCGGCTCGCCCTGCTTGTCCCACAAGCCGTCGCCACCGCGGAACGTCGGAATGCCCGACTCCTTCGAGAGACCCGCTCCCACTAACGCGATCATGTGCGAAGACGATGCGACGATCTCCGCCGCGATCTCGACTTGTTCTTCGAAGTCAGTCACAACTGCCGAAGTCTATCAAATGAAATGCCCCTTCCCTTTAGGGAAGGGGTTAGGGGTTAGGTCAGTCAGCCTTCCGCTCAATCACAAACAACCCGCTCCCCTTCGCGACGATCTTCCCGCTCGACTCCTCCCGTATCTCCACCTCGCCGAACGACAGCCGTCGTCCCGACCGGACGACCTTCCCTTCGGCGATCACAGCGCCGCCGGCGCCTGCGGACGCCGCGCTCACCGGACGCAGGTAATGAAGATGGACCTCCGCCGTCAGCACCTGCGCCGACTTCCCGTACAACGTGCGCAACGCGTTGCCCATCGCCCCATCTGCGATTGCTGGCAGCACACCGCCATGCACGATGCCATCGGCATTCAGCTGCGACGGCTGGATCTCGATACGGAGCGACACATGCCCTTCCGCCATCTCCGCAATCGACATGCCCATCGCCTTGTAATAGGGCGAGCTCGCAGCGAACTCCCGCACGTACGCGAGCCGCGCCTCGGCGCCGTTGTCGCTGCTTCCCATCTCACGTTCCACTTTGCACCGTCTCCTTGTCCCGGGCTAGGGGAGGGGTCTGAGATCTAGTGCACGCCTGGCGTACGGATCTCGGGCGACTCGAACACCACCGCGGCCGCCGGCTGGCCGGCGAACCGTCGCGCCAACTGCGAAGCGAGCACCCCATGTCGAGGCGCCAGGAGCCAGACGATGACGAACATGGCCGTCGCCACCAGCACGATCGTCCCGCCAGCAGCGACGTCCTGGTGGTACGAGACGTACAGGCCGAGCACACCGGATGCCGCGCCGATCGTTGCGCTCAGCAGCATCATGGGCAGCAATCGATCGGTCAGCAATCGCGCGGTCGCTGCCGGCGTTACCAGCATCGCGACGACAAGGATGTTTCCGACCGCCCGCAACGACACAACGATCGTCAGCGAGATCATGATCAACAGCAGAAGGTCCAGCCAGAACACCGGCAGTCCCATCGCCTGAGCTGCGGCGCGGTCGAACGAGGTGATCAGCAGCTCGCGATAAAACAGTCCGATCAGCGCGACCACGATCGCGCCCACGATCGCCGAGAGCCAGATATCCTCCGTCGTCACGCCGAGCACATTACCGAAGAGGAACGACGCCAGGTCGCGCGAAAAGTTGTTCGTCGAGCTGATCAACACTACGCCCAGCGCGAACGTGCCGGCAAACATCACGCCGATCGCGGAGTCCTCCTTCACGCGCCGGTTCTGTGCGACGACGGCGATCGCCGCCGATGTGAGGACGCCGAACACCAGCGCTCCGATGAAGATGCTATTTCCCAGCAGAAACGCGATCACGATGCCAGGAAAGATCGCGTGCGAGAGCGCATCTCCTATGAAGGAAAGGCCCCGCAAGACAATGTAGACGCCAATCGCGCCCGTCACTGCGCCCATGAGGATAACCTCAATGAGCGCGCGCTGCATGAACTCGTATTGCAGCGGGTCCGTCACGTAGTCCAGCATCGAGGTTTAGTCGTGTTCCGCGCCCAGGTTCTCGTGCTCGTGCGTGTGGTGGGAGTGGTCGCCGGGATGATGGGTGTGCGTGGCCTCCGGAGAATCCGTACGGCCCAGCATGATCACCGGCCCGCCGTACGTCTTCGCCAGGTTGTCGCTCGTGTACGTCTCGTCCAGCGGCCCGTATGAGATCATGCGCTCGTTGACGCAGCAGAGGCAGTCGCACGCGCACGAGGCGCTCACTAGATCGTGCGTTGCCAGCAGGACAATCTTGCCCGCCTGCCGCTGCTCTTCCATCACCTGCATGATCACTTCTTGCGTGCCCGCGTCGATGCCCGTCATCGGCTCGTCCAACAGCAATACGTCTGCTTCCTGCGCCAGCGCTCGTGCGATGAACACGCGTTGCTGCTGCCCGCCCGAAAGCTGGCCAATCTGCTCGTTTCGATGCTCTAGCATGTCGACGCGCCGCAGTTGCTCCTCCGTCACTCCGCGGTCGCGACGGCTCGTCCGTCGCAGCCAGCCCGAGAGCGGATATCGGCCCATCAACACGACGTCCTGCACGCTCACCGGAAAGTCCCAGTCGATTACCTCTCGCTGCGGCACGTACGCGATCCGTTGTCGCATAGATACCGAAGGCTTGCCGAACAGCATCACGCTTCCCGACACGACCGGCGCCGTCCCGAGGATCGCCTTCAACAGCGTGCTCTTGCCGCCACCGTTCGGCCCGATGATGCCGATCACCTGGCCGCGCGGGATATCCGCCGAAACGCCCTGCAGTACCATCTTGCGTCCATACGCAACGGTCAGATCGCGGATCACGAGGCAATCGTCGTGATTCAAGGTGGAGGCACCCGGGCTGGTAGTAATCGCAACCATGTGATGCTCCGCTACTTCAGCGCGTCTGCAATCCTGCGCGCGTTTGCCAGCAGCATACCATCGACCGTCTCAGCATCGCTCCCGGGCTCGCCCAGCGAGTCGCCGTACAGGTCATCGACGATCGTGACGCCCGCATCTTCAGCGAGCGTCGTCGCCAGGCGTGGATTGGCGCTCTCCTCCGCGAAGATCGCCTTCACGCCCTCGCGCTCAATTGTTTCGAGCAACGCCGCCGTCTCCTGCGCCGAAGGCTCTCCTTCGGTCGAGAGCACCGGAAAGATAGCACCAACAATTTTCAACCCGAACGCGTCCGCGAAGTACTCGAAGGCGTCGTGGTCGGTCACCATCTTGCGATCCGCCGCGGGGATCTCGTCGATAATCGATTGGACTTCGGCTGCCGCTTCATCGAGCGTCGCCTTGTACGCCGATGCGTTCGCTTCGTACGTGGATGCGTTCTCCGGATCGGCGGCTGCCAGCGCATCCGCAATGTCATCGATCATGGTCTTGGCGTTCTCCGGGTCGTGCCAGACGTGCGGGTCTTCCACCTGCTCGCCATCGTCGTCACCCTGCGCTAGCTCTAAGCCGTCCGTCACCGTGACGCTCGTCGCTTCATTGCCGGCCTCCAGCGTGTCGTCCAGCCACTCGTCCAGGCCAATGCCGTGTCGCAGTATCAGCTGCGCCTCCTCGATCGCTACCAGGTCGCTCGGCTTAGGCTCGAACGCGTGCGGGTCCGCGCCCGCAGGCACAAGTCCGGTCAGTGCGATCTTGTCCCCGGCGACTTCCTTCGTGAGCGCGCTGATCTGCACCGTCGTCGCAACGACGCGCAGCCTCTCTCCCGCAGGCGTTCCCGATGCGCCCGGGTCAGGACCAGCGTTTTCACCACAGGAGGTGAGCAGGCCAGCGAATAGCAGTAGCCCCGCCACTGCTATCCTCAGTTGCACGCGCCGCAAAGGAAAGGGCGTCATGCCTCTACCTTTACTTGCTGCAAGACGCGGCACGACGCGCACGTCCCGTAGACCTCCAGCCAGTGCCCCTCGATCTGATACTCCGTGTTCCGCGCCAGCTCTTCCACTAGCGAAGACACGTCGCACTTGGAGAAGTCCTCCACTCGCCCGCAGTTGCGGCAGACGAGATGATGGTGATGGCCCCGGCTGCTCAGGCGGTAGTGGATGCTGCCGTCCTCCATCAGCACGCGGCAGACGACGTTCAGGTCCAGCAGCATCTTCATCGTTCGGAATACCGTGGCACGGCCCACATCCGGCACAGTGTTCAGGACATCTTCTATCGTGAAATGGTTTGGCGCATCCAACAAAGCCTGGATCACGCGACGGCGCGCATCCGTGATGCGATGCCCGCGTAACTCCAGGCGTTCGATAACCAGGTCTAGTTCCGACATGATACTAAGTATCGATAATAACTGAGACTAAGTATCATGTCAAGCACAGCTTGATTTCGCTTAGCCAGGAGGCCCATTAGTATGCAAACAGCTATGCGCTCCGGCTCGGTGCTAGCACTCGCGCTCGCGTTCACAGCTGTCCTTAGCGCCTGCGGAGGAACCGGCGGCGAAGGCAGCTCCTTCGCGGATCGCCTGATACTTAACCGTCCAGACGGCATCGTCGAGCTCGACCTCGCATCCGGCGCCGAGCGCCTCCTCATTCCGCCGCCCGAGAACACTATCCTGGTCGAGCCCACCGTCTCCCGCGATGGCACGCAGATCGCGTACGTAGGGCTGCTCGGCGCCGTCGTTGTCCCTGGCCAGCCAACCGACCTCGGCTCGGACATTTACGTTGCTGCCGCCGACGGAAGCGACCCGCGCATGGTTCTGGAGCACGCGGTGCGCGGCGAGCAATTGCATTCACCGGTCTGGCTGCCAGGCGGCGATCTTGTCATCTACTCGCAGCGCTTTGAGAACAGAATGATCGTCGTCGACATCGAGCGCGTCGATGTGACGACCGGAGAGCGCACGGTGATCATCAACAACGGGTTCGCGCCCGGGCCATAGCCGGACGGTACTGAGGTTGTCTTCATCCGGCCGGCGCCAAACCTCACCGTCTCGCTTTGGATCGCGGACATCGATGGCGCGAACGAACGACAGCTTGTACCGGACAGCGGCCTTGTTTCGTTCAACGATCCACGCTACTCGCCGGATGGCCGGTACGTTGCGCTCGGCGCCGCTGGGCAGGGCGATTTCGCCCGAGTGCCTGGCACACCGCCAGCGTTCGTTAGTCTGCGCGGCGCGGACGCCACTACACTCGCCGTCGATCGGATGAACGGCCTGCCCGAAGACATCTGGCTGATCGATATGCAGACCGGCGACGCGCGTCGGCTCGCTGACCTCGATCTGGACCAGCCCAGCGTTGCCTGGTCCAGCGACAGCGCGCGCATCTTCGCGCTTGGCGACAAAGGGCTCTACTACATCGATCCTGCTGGCGGCGAAGAGCGCATCGGCGAGGGAATGTTCCACGGCCAGCTCGACTGGCGCTCGGCTGGCGGAGCTCCGTAGTTGACAGCGAACGAACACCATCAGTACGTTGAGTTGTTGTGCGCAACATAACGAAGCGTTCGCGAGTAATGCTCATTGTGCTCGCCACGATCGTCGTTGCGCTGGTCGTCGTAATCGCGCTTGTGCCGCGCGGTGAACCAGCATCCGCTAACCCGCTCGAGAGCATCACCGAGGTCGCGGCGGGGGGCAACCACGCCTGCGCGATCACGGACACCGGCGCCGCCTTGTGCTGGGGCGACAACCATTATGGCCAGCTTGGAGACGGCACGGCCATCGACCGCACCAATCCCGTCGCGGTCACCGGCCTGTCGAGCGGCGTGGTCGCGATAGCCTCCGGCGACAACCAAACCTGCGCCGTCCTCGATACCGGCGCGGCCAAGTGTTGGGGCTACAACCGCTACGGCCAGCTCGGCAATCCGCAGAACTTCCGCAGCGTGTTCGATCCAAACCCGCTACCCCTCGATGTAATCGACCTCGACAGCGGCGTCGCTGATGTGACGGCCGGCGCTGCTCGTACCTGTGTTTTGCTGCAGTCGGGAGGTGTGCAGTGCTGGGGCTGGGATCGCCGTGGCCAGCTTGGCGATGAGCTAGGCTGCCCGAGTTTCACCTGTACGGTACCCCGCGACGTCACGGGCCTAACCAGCGGTGTCGCGGTAGTCGATGTGGGCGTGTACCACAACTGTGCTGCGCTCTCGACGGGCGCGGTCAAGTGCTGGGGCCAGAACGACTTCGGTCAGCTCGGTGCTGCCACGGGGTCACCGTGCGTCGAAGAAACACTCGATCCTATCGCTTGCGCGGAGTCCCCAATCGATGTATCTGGGCTCGTCGATGTCGTTGACGTAGCAGGCGGCGGTATCGATACTCCGCCACTCGAAGCGTCGCACACCTGCGCCATCACCTCCACCGGCGCAGCGAAGTGCTGGGGTGCGAACGATTCAGGACAGCTCGGCGATGGCCAGGCCTGCGGCATGGTCTGTCAGACGCCAGTTGATGTCACGGATCTCGACGGTGACCCGCTTACTGGCATCGCTGAAGTGAGCGCCGGTGGCCAGCACACGTGCGCGCGTCGTGGCAGTGACGGCGCGGTGCTCTGCTGGGGCGATAACGCGCACGGCCAGCTCGGCAACAGCGACATGCCAAACGATAGGTTACGGGCGACTGAGATCTGTGCCGATCCCGCCTGCGAAGCGTTCACTGGCGCCGCGGCGATCTCGCTCGGACTCAACCACAGTTGCGCGCTTGTCGACGGTAGCCTCAGCTGTTGGGGCAGCAACTCGCACGGCCAGGTCGGCGCTGGCGGAGGCTGCACCCCGACGTGCGACACGCCCGTCGCCGTCGCGCTAACCAAGGGCCCGCTGCCTGACCTCACTATCGTCAGCATGCGCATCGAACTCGAGACTGGCGGAGGCTGCGCGTTCGCGTCAACGACGCTCGGCCTGCGTATAGAGTTTCGCAACGTCGGTGCCGCGGCTGGGGGCCCGTTCGTCGTGGACGTCGATGGCGCGCAGCAGACGGTCGGTTCTGGCCTGGCCGCGGGCGCGTCAGGCTCGCTCTGGTTCTCGGGCCACCAGTTCGCGACGGAGACGGTCGCTGCCATCGATGCCACATCCCTTGTTGTCGAGAGCGACGAGTCCAACAACACGCATACCAAGATCCTCCCCGTTCCAACCCCTCCCGTCACCTGCACGCCAACAGCGACCCCGACACCGCTCGCGCCCACAGCTACGCCTACGCCACTAGTGGAGGAAGGCGACGCCAACTGCGATAGCTCTGTCAACAGCATCGATGCTGCGCTCGTGCTCCAGCGGGTTGCCGGACTGCTCGCCACGCTGCCTTGCCCCGCTGGCGCGGACGCCAATGACGACGGTCAGGTCAACTCGATCGATGCCGCGCTGATCCTCCAGTACGTAGCTGGCCTGCTACCGGAACTATAGGATGCCCAAACGCGCAGCGGCGCTTGTCCTGGTACTTGCGGTCGCAGCGATAGTCTTGACCGTCAACTTGTCGTCCGGCGCGTCTCCTTCGTCGGCCACCGGTGGCCCTGGCATCGTCTCGGTTGGCTACGACCATACGTGCGCGCTCCTAACCTCTGGCCGTGTGCAGTGCTTCGGCTCCAACGCGTCCGGCCAGCTCGGTGACGGAACGACGGAGAATAGCAGTGTGCCCGTCGATGTCTGCTCGCGCGATGGATGCGGGGATTTGCTCAGTGACATTCGGTCCGTCTCGTCCGGCCGAGAGCACACGTGCGTCTTGACCAACGCCGGCGGCGTGAAGTGCTGGGGCGCTAACGCGCTGATGCAGCTCGGCAACGGCACGGATGTCAGTAGCAGCCTGCCGGTTGATGTGACTGGCCTATCGAGCGGTGTCGCGCACCTTTCATCGGGGCGGTACTTCAACTGCGTCGTTACCACATCGGGCGGCGCGAAGTGCTGGGGCACCAACTTCTATGGCCAGCTCGGTGACGGCACCAACTCGGCGCGCGGCGCACCCGCCGATGTGGCTGGCTTGACGAGCGGCGTGGCTAGCATCGAGACGGAGCGCTATCACGCCTGTGCTGTAATGACCGGTGGTACGCTCAAGTGCTGGGGCGATAACGTCGAGGGTCAGCTCGGCAACCCCGGCGTCGCTTCCACAAATCAGCCCGTTGACGTCTGCGCCGACAATGACTGCGGTACGCTGCTTCAGAATGTCACCGCCGTATCGCTCGGCCTCCACTCGACCTGTGTGCTCACTATCAGCGGCGGTGTGAAGTGTTGGGGTAAGAACGACTTCGGCCAGCTCGGCAGGGGCAACACTATATCCAGCGCCGCTCCCGCCGACGTCTTCGGTCTTTCGAGCGGTGTCCTAGCGATCTCTGCCGGCGAAGCGAACGTCTGCGCGCGCCTCTCGATCGGTGTCAGCGCTGTGAAGTGCTGGGGTGACAATCGATCCGGCCAGCTCGGCAACGGCACGACGACAGACAACAGCTATCCCAACGAGTTGTGCTCGGACATCACATGCACCAGCCCGCTATCCAGCGCTGCCGCTGTCTCCTCCGGCTCTCACCACGCGTGCGTTGTGCTACCCGCTGGAGGTGTGAAGTGCTGGGGCCTGAACATCAGTGGTCAGCTAGGTGATGGCACGACCACACAGCGCAACGCTCCCGTGGATACGCTGCTCGCTGGCGTGAAACTCGCCCCAACTCCGACGCCGACGAACACACCTGCTAGCACGCCAACGCCGACGCGGTCGCCCGTTCCAACACACACCCAGACCCCCGCGGCGCTCGCGGGGGACGCAAACTGCGATGGCGCGATCAACAGCATTGATGCGGCCTTGATATTGCAATACGGTGCCGGCTTGCTCTCAACGCTCAATTGCCTTGAAGGAGCTGACGCCAACCACGATGGCCAGCTCAACGCTCTCGACGCTGCGCTTGTTCTCCAGTACGTGGCAGGATTTCTGGACGTGTTGTAAGGCCTACGCCAGCTCAGCAGCCAACGGCGCCATGTCGAGCTGCTGTTCGCCGATGCGCTGGAGCAGCGCCTCAGCACGATAACGCTGGCCATGCGACCAGAGCTCGCGCAGCGCCGTGCTGGCGTCAGGATCGAGGAACCATGCCTCGCCCCACGTTCGCCCGAACCAGGCGCGTACTTGCGCGTCGAACGTCCACGCCCGCAGGTAGCGGGCGCAGTAGAAGCCATCGTCCAAGTCCGACAGGTAGTCCTCAGGGCTGTGCCGTACGCCGACGTGCGCCGTGAGCAGGTCGGCGTAACGCTTGCCCATTGCAGCGACGTCGCCACTGGTGTGCATCTGTAGCTCATACAGCAGCTTCGCGCCGTAGCGGCGCAGGAAATACAGCTTGTGCAGGCGCGCGAACGCCAGATACTCGGCCGGATCCTCCATACCAAGGTAGTGCCGAAGCCACGATTCATTGTAGAGCAGGTGCTCCAGCACAAAAGCAAAGCCTTCGGTCACCGAGTTGTCGCCGAGCCCGCGAAACGCGAACGGCATCTCGCCCGCCACGTGGGCGAAGTGCTGGGCGTGGCCTGCTTCGTGAAAGAGCGCGCGGTAGTCATCGTGGCCGCCGTGTGGGCTGATGACCAGGTGGATGTCGCCTGGTATCTGTACTGCCGCGCAGAACGCCCGGGGCGACTTCTTCGGCCGCTCCTCCGCGTCGGTGTGCACGTTGGTCTGGTCATCCATATCGATGCCAAGTCCCTGTAGCGTTGCCTCCAACGCAGGCAGCATCTTGGCGCGCGGGAACGCCTCGTCGAACTTTGGTTGGCGGAAGAGCCGCGCCAAGTCGCTCCGTTCGGCGTAGGCTGGGTCGACGTCGATCTCGCGTAGCGCTGGCTCCAACCTGCTTCGGTACGCCTTGTTGGTATCGAACAGAAAGCGCTCGATCGTCCCGCGCAGCCGTTCTAGATCGAGCGCACCCAGCTCGTCGCAGAGAGCCACGTAGCTATCGAATCCCAGGTCGTGCGTTTGCTGGTACAGCGCCGTCCAACGCGCCTGCCGCAGCCCGTTTTGCTTTGCAGTCACTTCCACTCTGCGCTCGTCGAGCTCGTGCCTACGCGCAGCGTCCGGCTCGTTCATGATGTGCAACGAGGCTGATCGATACGGCACCTGTTCTCCGTCCCACCCGACGGTGTCCGTTGTCTCCCGTGCCGCGATCTGCTCAGTGAGCGCGTTCGCGGCCTGCTCTAAGTAACCATCGACCA
>JBKKBW010000669.1:0-3242 GCA_046713635.1 Dehalococcoidia bacterium | reverse complement strand
GGACCAGCGCGAGCGCGAGACGATCAAGACGCAGACGGAGGCACTTGCCCGCCGTCTGGAGCATGAGCCCGACGTCGAACTGGTTAAGCGTTACGTTGACGACGGGATCTCGGGAACGATCCCCCTTGCCCAGCGGCCTGCAGGTGCACGGCTCATGGCGGACGCCGAGCGGCGCCGGTTCGAAGAACTTTGGGTGTACAAGATTGACCGGCTGGGCCGCGACGACATCGATCCGCTCATTGTTTGGCGCGAACTCGAACGACTAGGTGTGCGCGTCTACTCCACGACCGAGGGAGTAAGCAGTCCCTTCGAGTACCACATCCGCGTTGCGATGGCCGCAGAGGAGCGGCGAACGTTCCTCCAGCGGTCTCAGCACGGCATGGAGCGCGCCGTCAAGGAGGGACGCTTTCCTGGGGGCGTCGTTCCTTACGGCTACAAGCTGGAGGGGCGGAAGCAAACGGCTCGCTTGGTCGTTAGCGAAGACACTGCTTGGCGTGAGTGGACCGAGTCTGATGTCATCCACCAGATCTTCCAATGGTCGGGCGTAGATGGTTGGAGCTGCCGACGGATCGCGGAGCACCTGAACGCCCTTGGCGTTCCGACGCACTACCAGAAGGATGCGCGCTGTGTCCGCAAGAAGGCGACTCGGGCTGAGTGGACCCCCGGCCGCATCAATCAGATTCTCACGAACACGACTTACAAGGGCATCTATCAGTACGGGAAGCGCAGCAAGAAGCGTGACGTGATCAAAGTGCCCCTGCCGGCCGTCGTGTCGGAGGCGCTCTGGGATGCTGCTCAGGCGACGAGGAACAGTCATCGCCTCAACCCGAAGAACCTTAAAACAACCTACCCCCTACGGTCCCTGATCAAGTGCCACGTTTGTGGGCTCAATTACTCTGGGACGCCGGGCCGAGACCCGGAAGGTTGGTATCGCTGCAACGGGCAGATTGCCTGGCGGGGCAAACTGCGCGGAGCTTGTTACGCGAAGAGCCTCAAGGGCAATGAACTAAACCGGATTGTTTTTGCCGACATCTACCGCTGGCTCGACAACCCGGGAGATCTCTTGGAAGAGTTGGCCACTGAGTTGCAGTCAGACGGAGCCGCCGCCCAGCGAGAAGTCGAACGGCAAATCGTCCAGAACGCGCTGCGAGACATCCCGGAGCAGCGCAGCCGTGTTCTCGAACTCTACCGGCGAAAGCGATTGGACGAGAGCGAACTCGATGGTCAAATGGATGCCATCGCCGAAGAACACGCGGAACTAGAGCGACGCCTGATCGAGCTGCAGCCGATCGAGCATGAGCATGCTGGCCCCGACGCACACGGCCTCCTGGCCGAGCTACACAAGCGTCGGAATAAAGGGTTCATACCAGATCAAATGCAGCAGCTCGCGTCGATCCTGGTCAAGCGAATTCTGATTAAGACCGAGCGGTTGAACGAGCGCGACAAGCGCGCAACCGTCGAGATCGAGTACCGCTTCCCCTGCGTAGTCGATGACTGCACGGACAGGGATTCATAGCGGAGACGAGCATGAAGTTTGCTGGGAAGGTGATGCTCGTCTGCGCGCGCGAGATCGTGACAACACGATCCTCAACGGGCTGACGAAGGACTTCGAGTACTTGCTGGTTGAACTCCGGCAGCTCATCGAGAAAGAGCACGCCGCGGTGGCTTAGGCTAATCTCTCCTGGTCTGGGCCGGGAGCCACCCCCTACGAGGCCGGCATTGCTGATCGAATGGTGCGGCGCGCGAAACGGGCGCTGATTGATGAGTGGCCGGTCCGACGGCAGCATGCCGCGAACGCTGTATATCTTCGTAACCTCTAGCGCTTCTTCTCCCTGCATGTCTGGCAGGATCGACGGGAGTGCGCGCGCTAACAGGGTCTTCCCTGCGCCCGGTGGACCCACCATCAGTACATTGTGTCCACCGCTGGCAGCGACCTCCAAAGCGCGCTTTACATGCTCCTGCCCGCGAATCTCGCCGAAATCGGTCCCCGCCCACATGGGTTCGCGTGCGATCGGTGGATCATCTTTTGAGTACGCGGCGATCTGTTCTCCACCCGCCAAATGTGTGAGTAACTGTGCGAGCGTTCGTACTGGCACAACGCGGATGCCGTCGATGAGGCCTGCTTCACTTGCGTCCACCTCTGGCACGTAGGCAGTCTTGATTCCGCGCTCCTTCGCCAGCGCGACCATGGGAAGCACGCCGTGAATGTGCCGCACGGCGCCATCGAGCGCTAGCTCTCCAAGAAACACCGTCTTTTCTACGTCAGCGACGATCTGCTCGGCAGCAATGAGGACGCCTACCGCAATGGGAAGGTCATAGGCCGGACCTTCCTTTTTCAAATCGGCTGGCGCTAGGCTTACGATTATCCGTCTGAAAGGGTAGAGATACCCCGAGTTCTTGATCGCAGACCGTACGCGTTCTTTGGACTCCTGCACAGCTGCGTCAGGTAGCCCGACAATGAACAGACCAACATTGCCGCCACCGCCGATGTCGACTTCGACTTCAACCAGTTCGCCCTCTAAGCCAATGACGGCGCACGAGAAAACCTTCGCGAGAGACATCCCTATCCTCCGCCTGCAAAGCCAAGTGACTCGAAGTTGTCCTGGTTATGGCACAAAGAACGGATGTACGGCAAGGGCCAAAGCCCAGCGGTCTGCGAACGATCTGTAATCACTGGCGTCTTGACTCGTTCTGGAGTTAAGAGGGAAATGAGGGGAGGCGGGGCCCCTCAGGTCCCTCCTTAAACGCCCCGTTAAGGGGCGTTGTCCTTTTAGGGCGCTTGACAGCTTGAGGCGGACGCTGTTACGCTGCTGCGACAACTGAATACTGATCGGCTGCGATCAGGACGAGTAGGCCGCAAAGCGGGGCTCAGAGAGCCGGGGTTAGGTGAGAGCCGGCGCCAGCGCAATGGTCGAATGGACCTGGGAGCTGCGGCTCGAAAGTCTTTCCGCGGAAGGACGAGTAGACGCCGCCGGTGGGCCCCGTTACCGAGGCCTAAGGTATCGCCCAACATTTGCCAGGGCCGTACCTGAATCGAGATGGCCTTCTCTTCGGTGAAGGCCGAACTAGGGTGGTACCGCGAGTTCCTCTCGCCCCTGAGGGTGAGGGGACTTTTGTATTTGTGGGAAACGAGACGGAGGGGCAAATGACATGCCTAGTGTGAAGAAGCGCATTCTCACGGGAATCCGGCCGACAGGCCCGTTGCACCTCGGTCACTACGCCGGCGCGCTCGAGAACTGGAT
>JBKKBW010000668.1:0-2181 GCA_046713635.1 Dehalococcoidia bacterium | reverse complement strand
CGCCGTGCGAGGCGGTGTCTGCCAATGTCCGAATCTTGGTCACTGGCTCCGCAGGTGCAACCGCCTACATCGATGACCTCGGTCTCAAGTCCGTGCCGCCCGAGACGCCGTGCGCGACTGATACCCCTACGCCAAGCGATACGCCAATACCCTCGGATACGCCGACTGCCGCGCCAACGGACACGCCGTCCGCTACCCCGACGGCCACTGACACGCGCACACCAACGTCAACGCGTACGGCGACTCCAACGCGGACTCCAACGCTGACACGGACGCCGACGCGCTCTCCCACGGCCACCAGCGAGTTACTTCCCAGTCACACGCCTGGTCAGCCGACCGCCGCGGCCCCTCCGACGGACCGGTCTACCGCTGCGCCAACACCCACACTGACGCCATCGAACGGTCTGCTCATTAACGGAGGTTTCGAGGCGGCCGACGGTGAAGCTCCGGCTGCGTGGCGTCGATTCGGTGGTACGCTCGAACAGACTTCCCAAGCCGCCCGCACTGGCGGCTACGCGGCGCGGTTCGCCAGCGCTACGACCAGCACGAAGTGGGCATACCAGAGTATAGCCGTCGAGTCCGATGGTTGGTACGAGTTCGAAGCGTTCGTCCTAGCAAACGATCCGAACGTTGATGCTGCCTGGCTGCGCGTATCGTGGTATACGAGTGAAGACGCCTCCGGCTCTGCGCTCGGTACGAATGACTCGGTGCGAACGTTGGAAGCGCCGGATCCGACCTTCCGCGCGCTCTCGACGGGTTCGATCCAGGCTCCGCCCGACGCTCGATCGGCGAACGTTCGCATCGTCCTGCGACCCCTGTCTGGGGCGGAGGCATCGATCTTCATCGATGACGCCAGTTTCATTATCGCAGAGCCCGCGACGCCCACGCCCACCGTGACGACGCCTCCTACGGCGACACCGACGCCGCCAGCTCCTACGGCGACACCGACGTTGACGAGAACATCTACGCCTACTCGCACGTCAACGTCCACGCGTACTCCGACGCTGACGCGTACACCAACATCGACTCGAACGGTCACACTGTCGCCGCCGGACGTTGAATCGACGGGAACGGTGACGAACGAACCTGCACCAGTCGACGTGACGCCTACGCTGCGCCGCCCCGCAACTTCGACACCCGAGCGTCCAATCGAAACTGCTGTGCCGGCGCCGCCAACGCCGTCAAACGGCCTGCTGCTCAACGGTGGCTTCGAAGCTATTGACAGCGACAAGTTGCTCGGTTGGGAGACGTACGGCGGCGAGGCCGCTCGTGTCGACACCCCGGTGCACGCCGGCAACTATGCTGGTTCGTTCAGCAGCAGCACCGAAAGCACAAAGTGGCTTTACCAGCCCCTGACTGTGAACGCTGATTCCTGGTATACCTTCAGCGCATACGTGTACGCTGGCGACCCTGAAGTTGAAGGTACCCTTCTTCGCATCTCGTGGTACGAAAGCGACGACGCGACAGGCAGCGCCCTCAGCTCGGCCGACTCGACAGAGTCGCTGACCGAACCGGAAGACGGCTTCCGCCAGCTCTCGACTACGTCCGTCCAAGCACCCGCTCAGGCTCGCTCGGCGAAAGCGCGGATCGTTGTGCGTCCACACGCGGCCGCGGAGGCCACCGTATTTGTTGACGACGCCTGGTTTGTCGAGAGCGACCCGGCTCCGGCTACGGACGATCCCGATGGCGTCGCTGCGCAGAACGCGGATCCGGACGGCACCATAACCCGCGCGCGATCGGCGCCGCAAGGGATCGCCGCCGGATCATCGCAGGCAGCCGGCGCCGCCCAGCCGGCCGAACTTGCGCCGCAACCGTCGCCCGTCATTCGCCGCTCGCTCGTGCTTGCCGCGACACAGACGCCGAGGGACGCCGGTTCGCCGATCGATGAATGGTGGCCCTGGGCGCTGCCAGTCGGCCTGGCCGCTGCGCTCGGTGGCGTCGCTGGTGTCGTCTGGTGGCGCAACCGCCGCCGCGTCGCCTCGGCCAGCTGACCCGCCCGCGCCTGCTGGCACGCGAGAACCAACCCCAGGCCATTTCGGTTGTAGAGAACGAATGTAAGGGCGACCATCCGGCCAAGGCTGAGCGCCGACATGCTGATCCCCAGCGGCAGCCCGTGTACCATGCCAGCGATGACCGACGCCCACACCGCCATCGCCATCGACGGGCCCGTCGCGTCCGGCA
>JBKKBW010000667.1:0-1356 GCA_046713635.1 Dehalococcoidia bacterium | reverse complement strand
CATCCAGATATGGCAGATCCCGCTTATGCACCACGAGCGTTGGGCACTTCACCCGCTGCAGCAGGTCAGTGACATCGAATTGGCGCACCCGCATGACGAAGTCCCGGTACGCCTCCGGTGTTACATCCCTCCGGAGCGTCTCGGCCCATCTCCGCGATGATTCGACATCCCAGCCGGCGTTGATGCGAGCAAACGTCTCTACGTATAGCTCCCAATTGCTGTCCCGCAACGTCCGCAGGCCGCGCATCTCCGGCGGGGTCTTAATGTCGGCACCCCTCGCATATGCGCAGTACAGGACAAGACCCGAGACCCGGTCTGGGTAATTCGCCGCGAAGGCGATCATTCCAGGGCCCGAATCCCAGAGCCCGAAGAGGGCGAAGTCATCTGTCCCTAGATGGTCCATAACCGAGAGTATGTCCAGGGCCTGCGCCTCCAGCGAATAGTCGACCGGTTCGCGATCTGACATTCCTACACCTCGATGGTCAAACATGACAAGTTGCCGGCCCAGCGCAAGCCGCTCATACCACCCGCCTGTCGCCCGTATAGTAGGGGCTAGTGGGTTACGCGGCATAACGAGAGGCATGCCATCCCCCATCGTCCAGAACGCAATGCTCACGCCATCGCTCGTTCGCGCGTACTGGATACGCGGCTCCATCAGCCCTGCTCCCGCACGGCGAAGACGCGCACCGGCTCGCCGACGCCCTTCAGCTCGCGCTCGCCCCGGTCCTCGAACGACACGCCGGCCGACGTGCGCGCCAGATCACGCACGGTGGCGGAGACGAGCGTCTCGCCTGCAGAAGCCTCGCTCGCCACGCGCGACGCGATGTTCACTGCGCCGCCGTAGACGTTATTCGACTCGCGGATCACGTCTCCAGCATGGATGCCGACGTGCAGCACGAGACCGACGCGGCTGGCCGCGACGTGGAATGCCGATGCGCATGCGATCGCTTCGCGCGCCGCCCCGAACGTCGCCAGCACGCCATCGCCCAGCAGCTTGCCATCGATGGCCGTGCCGCCGTTCGAGCTGATCGCGCGCCGAAGTTCGTCGTCCAGATCGCGCGACTTCTCGCGGAACGCCGCGTCGCCCAGGCGCTCTGTGAGCGCCGTCGAGTCCGCAATGTCGGCGAAGAGGATGATGGCGGTACCCTGCGGGGCGAGGCCGGCCGTAGCGCGAACTGGCTGGTCGGTCGCTTCGCCGAGATGCTCGAAGATAGCGTTGGCAGATTCGCGTGGAGTCTCCAACCATGGGGCCAGCGACGCTCCATCGAAGATGGCAAGGCGTGCATCGGGGATTTCCGCGGCCATCTTGCGCGCGTGCTCTAGCGGTGGAATAGCCAGACGCTTCTTGTGCATGAC
>JBKKBW010000666.1:0-3109 GCA_046713635.1 Dehalococcoidia bacterium | reverse complement strand
CATGTCATCGAGATCGAGCCTGATCTCTTCGATCTGTGTCTCCCAGTCGACCTCGACTGACGGATCGGTTGCGGTCAGCGGGTAGATCTCCGTCAAGTGCTTGCCGTTGCCCGCCCATTCCGCTGTCAGGCTCGAGTCGAAGATCATTGCGATCCGCCGCGCGCCGATCGCGGTGTAGACGGCGCCGGGGATGTCGCCGAGTAGCGTTCGGTCGCTGATCAAATGGACGGAGATACTGCTCATCGATACCACCTGCTCCTCTAGCTCGCTAAGGAATTGCTTACCGACGTGCTCGCTGCCGAGCAGCGTCACTGTCTGGTGCGGGCCCGCGTTGCTGACGATCAGATCCGCTGTGACGTTGCACGTCTGGCCATCGCGCTCGACGGTAACGCCGGTGGCTCTGTTGCCATCGGTAGTGATCGCGGTAGCCGAGCAGCGCGTCCAAACCGCGCCACCGCGGTCGACAACCACGTCGCTCAGCTCGCGCAGCAGATGGAGCTGCCCACGGCGCGCGAGACCCATGCCGCGCCCAGCAGCGACCGCTAGTAGCGCGAAGAAGTCCGCGGCGGGCACATCCTCCGGCCCGAAGGCCGCCGCTGTCACGGCCCGGTATATCTGTTCAATGCCCTTGTTGTCAGTCAGCGATAGCAGCCAGTCGAGCATCGTGCCGTCCGGGTACTGACCGCTGACCAGCACATCCTTCATCGCGCTCATCACCTTGTTCGTGGCTTCTTCGTCGCCCGCCATCTCGATCAGCGCGCGGCGGAACTGTCCGCCGCCCGAACCCGGGTTGAGCCAGCCCTTATCCTTCACCCAGTAGGCCGACGTTTGGAACGGCGCAACGTCGAACGGCGCTCCGACTTCGCGCCAGACTTGCTCAAGTGGGCCGCCCATCCCGACGAGCGATCCGCCGGTCGGAATCATGACGTTCTTGTGCCGCAGCGACGAAAAGCGCCCGCCGACCGTCGCGCTGCGCTCCAGTAGCAGTGTCTTGTAGCCACGATGCGCGAGAAGAGCTGCGGAGCAGCTGCCTCCAAGCCCGCTGCCGATCACTACGGCGTCGTAGTGCGCTGTCGCTGGCAACGCTGCTGCGCGGCGCGGTGCTGCAGTCAGCGTGATCGCGCCGGTCGGACAGTAGTCAGGGCAGACGTTGCAGTCGGTGCAGAGCGTATTGTCGACACGGGCTTTGATAAGGACATCGATCGCGTCGTAGGCGCAGGCGATCTCACATAGCCCGCAGCCGATGCAGAGGTCCTGGTCGATGACGAGCGTGCCCATGAGACTCCTACTACTGTGCCAGCACGCCGCCGTCGATCGCGAGCGCGTGGCCCGTGATGAACGACGCTTCGTCCGAGCAGAGCCAAATGACCGCCGCGGCGACTTCATCCACGGTACCGATTCGCTTGCTCGGGTTTGAGTCGATAAGCGCTTTCTCGATCGGCGGGTTCTCTTTGAAATACCAGTCCAAAGCCGGCGTGCGGACGGCCGCGGGGCAGACCGCGTTCACTCGAATGCGCTGCTCGGCATACTCCAGCGCGGCAGCCCTCGTCAGCCCGATCACGCCATGTTTGCTTGCGACGTAGGCCGGCTGATGCTGTACTGCAGCAAGCCCAACCACCGACGCTGTGTTGACGATCACTCCGCCGCCTTGATCCAGCATCTGGCGGATCTGGTACTTCATACCCAGCCAGACGCCCTTCAGGTTGATATCGATGACGCGGTCCCAGACGTCGGCGGCTAGATCCGCCGTCAGCACACGCGGCTCGGCGATTCCAGCGTTGTTATGCGCGCAGTCGAGCCGTCCCCAGCGTTCGACCGCAGCACGCACCATCGATTCGTTGGCCACTTCGTCGCGCACATCGGCTGTGAACGCGAGCGACTCGCCGCCGGCGTCCGCAATTGACCGCGCCGTCTCTGCGTTCGATTTCGCATCGATGTCGGCCACGAGGACTTTCGCACCGGCGGCGGTGAACGCAAGCGCGGACGCTCGCCCGATGCCGGACCCGGCGCCTGTGATCAGCGCGACCTTGCCTTCGAGGGAGCGTGCCATGCCAGCAGAGCCTACCGATAGCCCAAAAGCGTGTCAATCAGCGGCGAAGTTGTGAAGCCGTCCGACGCGTGATACCGTGCCAGCCGTCGCGCCGCTGGCGGAAGAGGCGTTCGTAGCAAGGAGACTGCACATGACCAACAACACAACTGTTAGCGAAGACATCGTCAAGTTCGAAATGGACGAGGGAGTTGGCGTGGTGACGCTGAACCGGCCCGAGCGCATGAACGCGATCAACTGGGAGATGGCTGTCCAGCTCATCACCCTATTCCGCGACCTGCGCCTGAATGATGATGTGCGCTCGATCGTCATCACGGGCGCGGGAGGGCGCGCGTTCTGCGCCGGCGGCGACGTCGAGTGGCTAAGCGGCTCGACAGACCGGCCAATCCCGGGCCTCTCCGACCTGCCCGTGCCGCGCCACCAGCGCAAGACGCCCGGCGGTCCGTTCGCGGAGTTCATCCGCACGCTGGTAGAAGTCGACAAGCCTGTGATCGCCGCGATCTCCGGCGTCGCGGTCGGCGCCGGGCTCTCGATCGCGCTGGCCTGCGACCGCCGCTTCGCCGACAAGAAGTCGCGCTTCTCCGCGATATTCGTCAAGCGTGGCCTGGGCGCGGACATCGGCATCACGTGGTTCCTGCCGCGCATCGTTGGGCTGTCGAAGGCGCTCAAGATGGTCGAGACCGGCGAGATGCTCGACGCGCAGTCCGCGACGGACGCGGGCATCGTCGACGAGCTGGTCGAAGAGGGCGAGGCGTACAACGCCGCGCTCGGGTACGCAAAGGAGCTTGCGCGCGGTGCCAGCGTCGCGATCGACATCAACCGCCGCCTCGTCTACAAGTCGCTCACGTCTACGCTGGAAGAGATGCTCGACTACGACGCGATCGCGGCCACGCTGACCGCGATGACGGTGGACGCGAAGGAAGGCACCACGTCGTTCATGGAGAAGCGCGAGGCGCAGTTCAAGGGCTTCTAATGGGCCAGTTCCCGCTGGAGTTCCAGACCCTCGAGGTCAATAACGCACGACTTGCGTACCGGGAGCAAGGCGCGGGCGAGCCTGTGGTC
>JBKKBW010000665.1:0-1641 GCA_046713635.1 Dehalococcoidia bacterium | reverse complement strand
TCCTTCACCCGTCCGCCGAGGTGGCGCGCGTCTTGCGGCAGCTCGGCCACTCCCGACATGAACGTCGCGAACATCTCCTCCAGGACGTAGGCGCGATTGATGTGGTAGCTGCATAGGCCCTTCTTCTTCTCGCGCCGATAGCCCGGCTCGCTATGACCATAAAACGCGATACCTCCGTCCAGGTCGTCGTGGCGCTCGAAGAACTCCTTGGCGAGCCGTGTTTCGGGCAGCGCATCGGCGATGACACAGACGACGGCGTAACGTTCCACAAGACGCGCGAGCTCATCGAAGCCGTCAACTTCCCCGACATACACCGCACGGCTGTGGCCGTCGACGCCCTGCAACGGCTGCCGGATAACAACATGCAGCTTGCGACCGACATCGACGCCCATACAGGTCGGGCCCTTGGAGCCTTCTGGCAGTCGGTAGTCGCGGCGACACTTGTCCAGCACGTCGACCGTCAAGCGACCGCCTGGAGGGATGAATGTCTCGCCCAGCACGCCGCTCCGAAACTCCTGCTCGGCGGCGAACGAGGCCGCTTCGCTCTCCTCAACGAGCCGCGAAATGTCGGCGTAGGGCGAATAGAGCCGGCTCAGGTGATACCCGCGGATGCGTTCGTTGCCTGGCGCCTCAGCCTTCCAGTAGCCAGGCGTCGAAACGTCCAGCGGCGCACGACACGCTCGAGCGGAACAGACGAGCAGTTTGCGGACCTTGTCGACGTTCTCGTCCCACTGGAGTCGCTGGGTAAGGCCGCAGGCCGGGCAGGGCAGATGATAGTAACAACGGTCCGAATGGAGAAAGAGCCGGTTGATGCCCGCTTCCGGCAGTCGCGGCGTTGAGGCGACACGCAGCCAGCCGAGGCGACTGGAACCGAGCCGCTTGTCGGCCAGCTCGAGCACGCCTTCGTCCATGAGGTCGAATTCGTCGAGCACGACGACGTCGGCATCGACGGAGCTGAGCTGACGCCGGCTGTCCGCACCACGCAGGTAGAGATAGCCGTCGCCGACCTTCTTCAGGCGCTGCCGCGCCGGACCCGGCCGTGCGGGTGGCGCAGGGTAGAGACGCTGTTGTAGATATAGGCTCTCTCCGATCGCGCGATCCACGCGCGCCTGCGAGAAGTCGTCCACCTGACCCTGCGTCGGCATAACGATAAGGGCATTGCCCCGCCCGCCCTGCCCCGTATCCGCCGCCCAGAGCGCGGCGTTTATCAGGTACTCGGAGATGCCAACCTGCGCCGCCGTCTGGATGACGATGAACGGGTGGCAATCGAGATAGATGTCGCGGAGCGCAGGTGGGAGCACCATCGGACGCCCCTGGAACCGACGGTAGGCGAGCGACCAGTCGAGCAGACTATCCGGGTGGCGGCGCGCCAGCTCCTGCTGCGCGGCGCTCCGCAAGCTCCACCAGTCCTCTAAGCTCCTCGCTGGAGAAGTGGCTGAGGTCGATGCTTCCATGCAACACGACTCCCTCTCTACTTTCGTGGCTGGTCGGCGCTCCGCGCGCCAGACGCTCCAGGCGGACGCCTTCGACGACGGCGCGAATCGCGTCGGTGGCACCGATGTCGGCGAGATCGATGGCTTGGAGGCGGGAGACGCCTTTTTGCTGCAGGGCTATGCCCTCCTTGGCGTGCCGATCGTTCAT
>JBKKBW010000664.1:0-3608 GCA_046713635.1 Dehalococcoidia bacterium | reverse complement strand
AAGGCGATCGACCTCGTCGACGAGGCATCGTCGCGCGTGCGCATCAAGCGCTCGGCGACGCCGCCCTCCTTGAAGGAAGCCCAGCGCGGGCTTGAGAGCCTTCGTCGCGAGAAGGACCAGGCAATCTCGTCGCAACAGTACGAGCTGGCGGCAGACCTGCGGGACCGCGAGGTCAAGCTTCAGGACCGCATCTCCACGCTGGAAGTCGAACTAGGTGACGAAGGCCAAGAGACCGGACCTCCAGTGGTCACGGATGAAGACATTGCTGACGTTGTCAGCATGTGGACAGGCATTCCTGTCGCCCGCATCGCCAGCGAAGAACAAGCGCGTTTGCTTCAGATGGAGGACGCGCTCCATTCGAAGGTTATCGGCCAGAACGAGGCGATTACTGCGATCGCGAAGGCTGTACGCCGCTCGAGGGCCGGTCTAAAGGACCCGAAGCGCCCGATAGGGGTGTTCATGTTCCTTGGCCCAACAGGTGTCGGCAAGACGTACCTGCCGCGTATGCTTGCCGAGTTCATGTTCGGATCGCAGGAATCAATGATCCGGCTCGATATGTCCGAATTCATGGAGAAGCACAACGTCTCGCGATTAGTTGGCGCGCCGCCTGGCTACATTGGCTACGACGACGGCGGCCAGCTGACAGACGCCGTGCGCCGCAAGTCGTACTGCTTGATCCTGCTCGACGAAATCGAGAAGGCGCACCCGGACGTGTTCAACACTCTGCTTCAGATCTTCGACGACGGTCCCCTGACCGACGCGAAGGGCCGCAAAGTTGATTTCCGCAATACGATCATCGTCATGACAAGCAACGTTGGCTCTGATCTGATTCGCCGCGAGTCCGCGGTAGGCTTCAAGCTCAACAAGGAAGAATCCAAGACGGCGGAAGATATGCACGGCCGGATGAAGGGGCGTGTCCTGGAAGAACTCAAGCGCGTTTTCCGGCCAGAGTTCATCAACCGCATAGACAGCACGGTTGTCTTCCACACGCTGGGCAAAGAAGACATCCGTAAGATCGTCGAGCTGCTGATTGCGGAACTCGAGCAGCAGCTTGTGCTCAAGGGTGTCACGTTGGAAGTGACGGATGCTTGCAAGGACTGGATTGGCGAAAAGGGCTTTGACCCGATATTCGGCGCGCGACCGCTGCGCCGTGTCATCCAGGATGAGGTCGAGGACCGCCTCTCGGATGCACTGCTGGAGGGCCGCTTCGCGGAAGGCGACAGAGTTCTAATCGATGTCCAGAACGGCGAAGTCGCGCTGGGCAAGGTTGAGGAACCAGCGCTGGCGTAGCCACGTCCCGAACGACAACCTAGGGGCGGGCCATCTGGCCCGCCTCTTCTGCCTTGACAGCTTCGCTCCAGCGTCATACTCTCATGCCATCCTTCTACAAGGCGGTCCGCCTCGCCATGTCGTTGTCCGTCCACTCTGGTTCGCTACCGGGGCGAGTCTTGCCGGGGACCGCGATAGCCCTAGCAGCGCTCATTGCGACATTCGGCCCACTTGACACCCCACGGGCGCTGGCAACTGGAGCTGTCGCCGTGTCAGCCGGAAGCTGGCATACTTGTGCGATCACGACAGAGGGCGGCGTCAAGTGCTGGGGAGCCAACGAATTCGGCCAGCTCGGCGACGGTAGTACCAACGCCAGGAGCACACCGGTTGATGTCTCGGGGCGGGCCAGCGACGTAACGGCTATCTCGGCAGGCCAATGGCATACTTGCGCCGTTACGGGCGGTGGAGGTGTTAAGTGCTGGGGCTCCAACTCCTCAGGCCAGCTGGGTAACGGAACGACGGACGGCCCTGAGCAGTGCACGATTTCTGCCTTTGGATGCAGTACGGTGCCGATTGATGTCTCGGGGCTGGCCGACGGGATCGCAGCCGTGTCGACTGGCACAGACTTCACGTGTGCCCTCACCAACGGTGGCTCCGTCAAGTGCTGGGGCAATAACGCATACGGCCAGCTCGGGGATGGTCAGGCCTGCGGTGACGTATGCGCGACACCAACGGATGTACCAGGGCTAAGCGACCGCGTTGCAGCTATCTCAACCGATAGCGGGCATGCTTGCGCGCTCACAAGCGAGAGTGGTGTCAAGTGCTGGGGTGCGAACGGTGCAGGCGCACTCGGAGACGGGACGACCACACAACGCAGTACACCAGTTGACGTCGTTGGTCTAGCCAGTGGTGCCGAAGCCGTCGCAGCAGGAAGCGGATACACTTGTGCTCTAACAGCGGGAGGCGGCGCCAAGTGCTGGGGAACCGACTATGTAGGAAACCTCGGAGACGGATACAGCGAAGAGCCGGGCGCGTGCGGAGACGATGATCCCTGCCTCACGCCCGTAGATGTCTCAGGCATAGCAGGTGCGGCTGCGATCTCGGCAGGCGGGCACGCGTGTGTGCTCCTTAGCGCCGGAGGTTTGATGTGCTGGGGTATGAACGGCTTCGCTCAGCTAGGCGGTGGGAGTAACGAATTGTGCGAGCACGCTCCAGGCTATTATGTTCCATGCAGCCGAACGCCGGTGCCTTTCTACGGCTCCAAAGCGCTAGCTTCCGTGGCGACAGGCTGGACACATACGTGCTTACTCACTCTGGCCGCGGGCATCCAGTGCTGGGGCAATAACACTTCAGGGCAAGTCGGAGACGGCACAACCGACACGCCTATGAGCTGCCTCCTGATTCGCCCCGTGTGTTTCGGCGTGCCGAAGGACGTTATCGGTCTGAGCCCCATGATAGGTCAGGGTGATGTGAACTGCGACGGCACCGTGAGTCCGATCGATGCCACTCTAGTCCTGCAGTTCAGCGGTGGACTGGTTACGTCGTTGCCTTGCCCAGGCGTAGCTGACCTGAATCAGAATCACTCCTTCGACTCGGTGGACGCGGCGCTAATCCTGCAGCACAGCGCCGGGCTGATAGACATCCAGCAATAGCGCGCGTCGCCGCGCCACACACCACTCCGCGAAGGACATCTATTCGTCATTTGGCCTTCCAGATAGTGTGCTGGGGGTTCCAGTCGCCGTGGCCTGTGGTGCGCGTGAGCAGGCAGCGCCCGATGCAAAACTCGAAGAGCATCCCTTCGTCGTGTTGTGGAGGTATCGTCTCTGTGCCACGCTCCTCGTAAAACAGATTCGTGAGCGAGCGCCAAAGGTCGGGATCCTCGCGGCGCTTCGCCCTACCCGTCAGATAGATCGCGTCTTCGTTGTTCGCCGGGGGAAAGCCGTGCATGGCGTAGCGACCGTCGCGCACCAGATCGTCGCGCTTCGGCCCCGGCACGATGAACGCATACAGCCCGCGCTCGGTGATGAGCGGGCACATTGGGTGCAGGCGCGGGCCGCCATTAGGCCGGACGGTCGCCAGGAACGTCAGCCCCACCCCGAACTGGTAGAAGAGTCCGCGTCCCGCCTCTGCCAGGTCCGGCCGTTCGCGACGAAATTCCTCCCACGTCAGCACGCTACACACTATAGTGGATCGCCAAACATTGCAACAAAAGGAGGTCAACCATGTCGCTCGCTGATCGCACGCCACCGACGGTCGATGAGTACAACGCGTACAAGGAGCGCTTCAGCAACTGGGGGCGCTGGGGCGCAGATGACCAGCTCGGCACCCTGAACCACATC
>JBKKBW010000663.1:0-3562 GCA_046713635.1 Dehalococcoidia bacterium | reverse complement strand
GACTTCATCCACGGGAAGGACCCGATTCACCAACCCGATCCGTTCGGCCTCAGGCGCCGCGATGAAGTCACCTGTCATCAAGTATTCTTTGGCGCGGCTGACCCCAACCAGCAACGGCCAGATGATCGCTCCGCCGTCGCCTGCTACAAGCCCGATCTTCACGTGCGTATCGGCGAGGCGGGCGGCCTGTGCGGCAAAGACCACGTCGCCGAGTAACGCCAGGGTTGCCCCCAACCCGATCGCATCGCCGTTCAGGGCAACGATGACTGGCGCCTCCACCTCTAGGTAGTTCAAGACGAGACGTCGTGGCCCTCGGCCGAACGTCGCCTGTGCGTTTTGATTGGGGTCACCGGAACTGCCGAAGCCGGTGATGTCGCCTCCAGCGCAGAACGCGCGGCCCGCTCCTGTGAGCACGATCGCATTGATCCCGCTGTCGCCATTGACCTCAGCGAAGAAGCGTTCCAGCTCGTGATGCATCACGCTGTTTACTGCATTCAGGCGCTCTGGCCGGTTAAGCGTTACCGTGGCCACCTTGTTGGCCTTCTCGATCCTCAGCGTTTCGTACGACCTGTAATCCATCGTCACTGCCCGGCCAACAGTTGTTCCATCATCGATACAGGCGCCATGCCTGCCATCTTTGGTACTGCAAGCGAGAGCTCCTCCGCAGTCCAGCCTTTGTCCGGGTTCTCCATCTTCGCTGCATTGTGCCAGCCCTTATTCAGGAACACGCGGTCGCCGTAGACGGAAAAGACCTGGCCGGAGATCCACTGGGCCGCGGGCGATGCTAGGTACGAGACGAACTCACCAACATGCTTCGGATCGCGCGAGTCGAAGCCGTCCTTAGCGTCCTCGCGCATCTCGGCGCTCACCATCTGCGTCATGCGCGTCGCCGCGCTCGGACGGATTGCGTTGCATGTGACACCCATCGCCTGCGTCTCGACGGCCACGGTCAGCGTTAGGGACGCTATTCCACCCTTCGCCGCGCTGTAGTTGGCCTGGCCCGGGTTGCCGAGCATAGCGGCGGACGCGGTGTTAATGATTCTCCCGTACACTGCTTCGCCTGCCTTGTGCTTGACCCGCCAGTGGGTGACGGCATGCTTGATTGTCGAGAAGGTTCCCTTGAGGTGGACGCGAATCACGGCGTCGAAATCTTCCTCGGTCATGTTCCAGATGATCTTGTCTCGCAGGATGCCCGCGTTGTTCACCACGATATTGACGTCACCCCAGGTGCTAATCGCCTGCTGAATGAGCCCTTCGGCGCCAGCCCATGTCGAGATTTCGTCGTAGTTCGCGGCTGCCTCGCCGCCAGCGGCCTCAATGGTGGCCACAACTTCTTCGGCTGGGCTCTTGTCACTGCCGCTGCCATCGACGCTGGCACCCATGTCATTGACGATGACCTTCGCCCCATGAGCGGCGAGACCGATTGCCTCGGCGCGGCCAATACCACGACCCGCGCCCGTTACGACTGCCACCTTACCTTCGAGTAACGTCATGCATTGCTCCATTGCTGAGCTGGGCGCGAACGGCGTGGCATTGTAGCAGCGACCCAGCAGCCCGGCAATCGGTGGGCTACTGGGGTGTTGGCGCAGCGGCCTGTTGTCCCAGGTATGCGCGCCGTATGTCGTCTAGGGCGATCGCCTCTGCCGGGCCGCTCAGGATAACCTGGCCTGCCTGCATGACATAGACATACCCCACCATCTCAAGCGCCAGTCCAACGTTCTGTTCGACAAGAAGGATCGATACGCCAGACTTCTCTCGGATGTTGCCAATCGCTTCCCCAAGCTGTTCGACCAGTAACGGCGATAGACCTAACGAAGGCTCGTCCAAGAGCAGCAGCGAGGGCTTTGCCATGAGTGCGCGCCCGATCGCCAGCATCTGCTGCTGACCGCCACTCAACTCGCCACCAAGCTGTCCGCGCTTTTCACCGAGCACAGGAAACATCGTGAACACGGCGTCCAGATCGTCGCCTATGCCGTTGCCTGACCGTGTGAACGCTCCCATCATGAGATTCTCCGCGACGCTCAGCTGTGTGAAAATCCGTCTGCCTTCCGGCACCTGACCGATACCCGCCTTCACTATCGCGTGTGCCGATTTACCCGCGAGCTCTTTGTCGTTGTAACGAACGCTGCCGTTTCGCGGTTTGATGAGTCCTGAGATCGTGTGAAGCAGCGTGGACTTGCCCGCGCCGTTCGGTCCCAGGACGCCAACCGCCTGGCCCGCCGGGACCTCGATAGAGACGTCGCGCAGGGCTTGAGCGCGCCCGTAGTAGCTATTGAGCTGACTGACGTTTAGCAAACTTCTCTCCGAGGTACACCGCGATAACGTCGGGATCGTTCGCGATGTCCTTTGGTTTGCCCTCTGCGATCTTGCGCCCTGCATCGAGCACGGTGATTCGGTCCGAAACCGCCATCACGAGCGCCATGTCATGCTCGATGACCCAGACAGTGATACCAAGCGTGGTTACTCGCCGGATCAGCTCAGCCAGCTCCCGGCTTTCCTCCGTGTTGAGGCCCGCAGCCGGCTCGTCGAGCAGGAGCAGCTTGGGTCCCGCAGCGAGCGCTAGGCCCATGCCCAGCTTTCGTGCTGATCCGAACGGTATATCAGTCGCAAGCTTGTCTTCGAACTCTCCAAGCGTCAGGAACGAGATGACGTCATCACAGCATGAGAACGCTTCTCCATTCCCGTTGCGGCGGCTCCCCCAGGCCATGTCGAGGTTCTCTCTGACTGTCGCGCGGGGAAACACCATCTTCTGCTGGAACGTGCGGATCACGCCACGCCGCGCGATTTGATCGGGCGCTAGGTTTGTAATGTCCTTGTCTTGCCAGTAGATCCGGCCACTTGTTGGACGAACGAAGCCTGTCACGCAGCTAAACAGCGTTGTCTTGCCTGAGCCGTTGGGCCCAACAAGTCCCAGTACCTCGCCCTGATGTACCTGGACGTCGACGTCGTCGATCGCCCGGACGGCGTTATAGCTCTTTCCCAGTTCTTCAACTCGAAGCAGCGTGCTTGCCATTGTCTTTACTCGTTCGATCCAATGGGAATGACTGCGCGCCCCAGGGCTACCGCGACGCTCCGCGGCCAGCCGTGCCCGCGCTCGCGGTCACGCCGTATCGAAGTAAAGAACACGTGATAACCTCGCTTCGTTTGGCCCGCGATACCCGCCGGAGCGCTCAACACAGACAAGGCTAGCACACTCCCGAAGATGATCTGCGAACGCTGCGTTGTCAGGATGTCGCCTAGGATTGCGTTCACCAGCTCCGGACCGAACATGACAACCAGCGCTCCAATCGCCGGCCCTAAGACGCTCTGTCGACCACCGATCAAGATCATGAGCAGGAACTGAATCGTGAACAACGCGCTGAAGGGGCTGAGCTGACTCGGGTCGATATGCTTCTGATGATAGACGAAGAACACACCTGCTACCCCGGCGAAGAAGCCGCTTAGCGCGAACGCCGCCAGCTTATGAATGTATACGTTGACACCTAACGACTTGGCGAGCGCTTCGTTCTCGCGGATGGCGGCGAACGTCTTACCAAGCCGCGACTGGCGTATGATCCAAACT
>JBKKBW010000662.1:0-4250 GCA_046713635.1 Dehalococcoidia bacterium | reverse complement strand
GTCCTCGAGCGGCAAGTTCATCGAGATCGACCGCGCAGAGAGCGTGAAGTCGCTCCTTGCCATGGCGCTTAGGACGTATCCATACACCTTCGTGCTCCTGGTGATCGCGTTCCTCTTCGTCGCTGCGCTTCAGTTTTTGGCCGGAACGGTGCGTGTTCCAGACAGGCTTCGTGAAAGCCTGACCGACGTGCCGTGGTTCGCGGCCGCAGGACTAGCGGCATTCGGATTGGTGGTTACGGCATTCATTAACTACTCGTACAACGACCACATGCCGCACGTGCCGGATGAGCTCGCGTACCTGTTTCAAGCGAAACTGTTCTCCAGCTTTAACCTCACCGCGCCGATTCCACCCGTTGGCGAAGTCTTCGACTACTTCTATCCGCCCTTCATCGTCGTCCACAACGGCCATTGGATGGGTGTCTACCCCTTTGGCCATCCTCTGATACTCTCACTTGGCGAGATCATCGGCGCGCCGTGGCTGATGCCAGCGATTATCGGGGCAGCAACCGTCCTTCTGGTCTTCGCATTGGGCCGGAAAGTGTACAGCGCCCAGGTTGGGCTGCTCGCCGCCCTTGTCTTCGTCGCTTCGCCGTTTTTTCTGATGACGTCCAGCAACTTCATGAGCCACAACACTGCGGCCTTCTATCTTGTTGCGTCGCTCTTCTTTATAGCTTGCTCAGACCGAAGGAGCTTTACCTATGGATTGCTGGCGGGCGTGTTCTTCGGGCTGCTCTTCAACACGCAACAACTCTCGGCAGCTAGTCTGATCAATCCGTTCGGCCTGCTCTTCCTCAACGATCCCGATAGCAACGTTCTCTACATTCCCGGTGTACTCTTGTGTCTCGTTAGCCCCCTTAGTTTGCTGCTTCTCTCCCAAGCGTTGCCTGCGAGTGACCGCCTGGCTGCTGTTCGGCGGATCGGCGGATTTCTCCTTGGCGCGGGCCTCTTGTTTCTGGCGTTCATGGTCTACAACCAGGCAACAACGGGCGATCTTTTGACGACCGGACTACAAATTGGCAGTAACCCTGCACGCTACTTGGGCTTCGATGGGGAGAATAGCGCGAGCCTGGGAATCCAGAACCAACAACTCCAATTCGCCTTCCTTCTCCTGGTGCTGAATGGTTGGCCGCTGTACGTGGGAGTCATGTTTGTTCTGATGCCCTTTGTGCTGGCGACCAAGCATCGGTGGGACTGGTTCCTGCTAAGCTCTGCCGTCGTCGTCATGGGAGTGTACGTGTTGTTCATCGGCGCGGGCATCATGCATGGACCACGGTACTGGTACGTTGCCAGCCCCCTACTCGCGCTGCTCACAGCGCGCGGCGCGGACCGGGCCGCGGAGGTGCTCGCAGGCTTCGCTGCTGCGCTTCGAAATCGCGTTACCGGTGGAGCAGATTCGTCGAAGTGGCCGGGCATCATCGTCATGTACGCGGTCGTCCTCGCTCTCGTTGGCGCGGGCCTCTACGGCTGGCTGTTAGGACGCCACACCACCTGGACGGACGAGTTCGTACCGAATAAGGCCGCAGCGTTAGAGAGCTTCAACAACGCCGACGACCGCATCGTCCAACTTGTCGAAGCAGAGGATCTGGGCAAGGCGCTCGTGCTCGTTCAAGACTGCTACTCGTGGCAGTGCTACGGCAGCGTGTTTTGGCTCAACAATCCAACGCTTGACGGCGACGTCGTGTATGCGAACGACCTGCCCGAACATCGCGGCGCCCTCTTTGCCGCGTACCCGGACCGCTACGTCTACGTAGTCACCTACACACCTCCGACGCTCTCCCCATTCGGACAAACTGGCCGGGTCATTATCAGGGACGGAACGCCGAACGCGCCTCGCGCTCGCGACATCGACGTTCCGGCACCCACTCCGACAGCCACGCCAGATATCCCAAACCCTGAGGAACGTGACGCGCAACGCGTTGGCGATCTGGCAACAATCGCCACTGCCCTTCAGCAGTATCATGGCATCCACGGGGCGTACCCGTTAGCCGAGGGCCTGCAGAGCTTCTGTCGATATCAGGAACTGGACTCTGGCTGTAAGGTAACGGAAGTGCTAGCCGTGCTACCGCGTGATCCTGAGCCGACGCGTACGTACTACTACTGGTCGGACGGGAAGTCGTTCGTCCTCTGGGTGCAGACCGACAACGAAGCTCCCGCTTCCGACTGCCCGACCACCGATCCGCGGCCGGACATCGATGAGGATCACGCGTACTGTGTGCAGGGCCAGCCGCCCGACTAGCCGTTCGAGAGGCTCATGAGCGTCCGGCCAACGCGCGCCAGGCTCGCCAGGTTATGCACCGGCAAGAACTCATCGATTGAGGGCAGCGCTGCCGCCATTCCCTGCGCGAGCGGCCGGTAGTCAGACGCACCCAACAGCGGGTTAAGCCAAATTACCCGATAGCAGCGTCGGTTGAGCGACTGCATCTCACGTCTGAGCTCCGCCACCTCACCGCGATCCCAACCATCGCTGATGATCACTACTACTGTGCGCGGCCCGATGCGCTGTTTGGCGTGCCGGCGGTTGAACTCCGCGAGACATGCTCCGATGCGCGTGCCGCCGGACCAGCCCTGCACGTCTCTAGAGACCTTGGTCAGGGCTTCGTCGAAGGCGCGAGTGCGCAGCATTCCTGTGACCTCGACCAGGCGCGTGCTGAAGACGAACGTGCTCACACCGCGCAGCTCGTGCTGCAAGCCATAGAGAAACTGCACTAGAAAGCGCGAGTACACATCCATCGACCCGCTAACGTCGCAAAGGAGCAGGATGTTCAGCCGGCGTATCCTACGTCGCCTGCGAGCCAGCGACAGTACTTCGCCGCCGTAGCGCGCCGCGAGGCGCAAGCTCCGCCGTAGATCGACCTCGCGGCCGCTGCGTACTGGGCGCCGGCGGCGCGTCGCTGCGCTCGCCAGTTTCGGCGCGAGCCTGCGGAGGTAGCGGCGCGCCTCACGAAGCTCGTCGTCGCGAAACGTCGCGAAGTCCTTGTGCGTCAGGGCATCCTCCGCGCTATAGGTCTGGGGCGGTGTGTCTCGGCTGGGCGAACTACCTTCGCCCCGCGCATAGGCCGCATCGACCAGCTCGGCTGTGCCGAGCCGCCCTTCGCCACCGGCCAGTCGCGGCGGCTGCGGTCGCGGAGGCTCGCCTACATCCCGCGACAGCCGCCAGAACTGATCGAACAGTGCATCGAACACATGCCGGTCATCAACATTTGTCAAGAAGCTCGCTGACAGGGCGGCCCGCGTGTCCTCGCGGCGCGTCGCGTCGATCGCGAGCAAGCTCTGCGCCGCGCTTAGGAGCTGTACTGTCGTCACGTCCAACGCCGCCGACTTAAGAACGGCCGCGAACTGCACCAAGTTCTCACCCAGCGTCGCATAGCGCTGCTCGATCTCGGCCAGCACGCGAGCGAGGACATCGCGGTCAGGCTGCTGCGGTCGCATGTCTACAGGAGTAGGTGGAAGCTTAGCGAGTCCTGAGTCATGCCATTGGCAATGTAGAAGCGGTGCGCGTCCTTGCGCCCGGTGAACGAGTTCAGCTGGATGTGCGTACAGCCATGAGCGCGCGCCCAGTCCGCCGCGGCGTCCAACAGCGCCTTGCCGGTCCCGCGGCTCCGCTGCGCCGGCAACACGACGAAGTCCTCCACCCAGCAGCGCAGTCCGTAGCGGATCATCAGAACGTCTACGTACAGCGCGAGCATGCCTACGACGGTGTTACCGTCGACGGCCAACAGGATGTCCGACCGTTCACCGCTGATCGCCCGCTGGACGGCTTCCCGCGCGCTTTCCTTGTCGTAACGCGGCGGCTTGCTGCCGGGCGCCACGAACAGCTCCTCGATAAGAGACAGGACCTCCGCTTCGTCATCGAAGCGGGCGGCGCGGATGGCAACCATCATTCCTTATCCTTGTCTCAACTCGACGCGCCTACATCGCCTTGTTAATATCTGTTTGTTCCAGCAGCGCAACAAGGTTGCCGCGGCGGAAAGCCTCTAGATCGTCGTTGTACTTGAAGATGCAGCCGAGCGTTTCCTCCACGATCCCTGCGTCAAGTTCGTCTTTGTGCAATGCTATCAGCGCCGCGCCCCAGTCGATCGTCTCCGCAATGCCGGGCTTCTTGTAGAAATCCTCCTGCCGGAGCTGCTGCATCAGCGCGCATACCTGGCCTGCCAGCTTTTCGTTAATGCCGGGCACCCTTGCACACAGGATCTCATACTCGCGCTCGAATGCCGGATAGTCCAACCAGAGGTACAGGCAGCGGCGCTTGA
>JBKKBW010000661.1:0-4754 GCA_046713635.1 Dehalococcoidia bacterium | reverse complement strand
GTGCCGCTGCCTTTGGCGATCCGCTTGCGGCGGCTGCCATTGATGATATCAGGATTGCGCCGCTCTTCGGGAGTCATGGAGTAGACGACGGCTTCGGCCTTGTCCCAGAAGCTCTCGTCCACCTGGTCCAGCTTCAGTTGTGACTTGACCGAGGCGAGGCCTGGGATCATATCGACCAGGTTGCTGATGGGCCCCATTTTCTTCATCTGCTGAATCTGGATCATGAAGTCTTCCAGGTCCAGCGTCTTGTTGCGCAGCTTCTTTTCCAGGCGCTGGACGTCGTCCTGGCCGATGCTCTCGCTGGCCTTTTCGATCAGGCTCAGCATGTCGCCCATGCCGAGGATGCGCGAGGCGAAGCGATCGGGGATGAATGGCTCTAGCGCGTCGGTCTTCTCTCCGGTGCCGATGAACTTGATCGGTAGGCCAGTGACGGCCCGGATCGAGAGGGCGGCGCCGCCGCGCGCATCGCCGTCCATCTTCGTCATGATGAAGCCGGTGACGCCGAGCTGATCGTCGATCTCCTGAGCGATATTGACCGCTTCCTGGCCGGTCATGGCGTCGACGACGAGAAGCGTTTCCGTCGGTTCGAACGACTTGCGCAGCGCGGTCAGCTCTTCGAGGACATCGCTGTCGACCGCGGTGTGACCCGGCGTATCGAGAATGATCGCTGTCGCACCGATGCGCTGCGCTTCGGCGAGGGACTGCTTCGCGATCGCTGGGGCGTCGATCTGATCGTCGGTAGCGAGCAGGACGGGCACGCTGAGCTGCTTGCCGAGCGCTTGGAGCTGTTCGCCCGCCGCGACACGATACGGGTCGGCGCTGACCATGAGGGGCTTCTGGCCGTGCTTGCGCAGGTACAGCGCGAGCTTGGCTGCGGTCGTTGTCTTCCCGCTGCCCTTGAGTCCCGCGAGCATGACGATCGTGGGCGACTTGGGCGCGTTCTGGAGGTTGGCTTGGCTTTCGCCGAGGAGGCGAATCAGCTCCTGGTTGACGATGGAGATGACCTGCTGCGCGGGCGTGAGGCTCTTGAGCACCTCGGCGCCGAGCGCGCCCTCGCGGACGTTGGCGATGAACTCGCGGACGACCTTGAAGTTGACGTCGGCTTCCAGCAGGGCGACGCGCACTTCGCGGAGGGCCTCGTCGAGGTCGCCTTCGCGGATGGTGCCTTGCGAGCCCAGCTTTCGGAAGACGCCTTGGAGGCGGTCGGTTAGTGCGTCAAGCATGTCTACTTCCACTCAACGTTTGATTGTCTTTTCATCTTAGCATTTTTGTATCTGGCTCGTAGCTAAAACAATCAAAGGAGTGCTGCTTCCTCAGATGCTAGGGGTCGAGGCTCTGAAAACGCGCAACTTCGACTGGCGCACTGCACGGTGGGGAGGCGGGCCAGGCGCTTCGACCGGAGGAGCGAGGTACTGCGTCATGTGTCATGGAGCAATCTTAGGGCGAGGAGGAAATATGTCCAAGCGTTTGATGTCACTGTCAGACCCATCCCCTAACCCCTTCCCTAAGAGGGAAGGGGAACGGAGCAGGTGACGCGCTCAGTGGCCAGCGTTCGTTGGAACCGCGTGCTTCCGGGGTATGCTCCCTGGCGGCGCGGAATGACAGGTGCCGGCTGCGGAAGGCTGGTGTCGCGAGACTCGCTGGTTACTGGACGATCTTGATGTCGACGGGGCGGCCCCTTGCTGCACCTCCTAGGTCGCGGGCAGCGATCTCCGGGACGAGGGAGATGGCCGCAGAGCCCGACGAGGCAACCTGCAGAACGACTTCCAACTGGCCCGTTGCTTTGGGCTCAAGGTCCGGTAGCGGCCAAACGAGCGCCGCCGGGTTGTCGCCGAACGGCACGCCCAGTTTGGTGGCACGGAGTTCGACGTTCTTCGGAGCGATCAAGCGCAGTGAGAGACCGGTAAGCGGCCCGTCACCGTTGTTCTTGTAGAGAATTACGATGGTTGCTTCATATGGGAGATCCGTCGAGCTGCCAGTGACGGTCATTTCTTCCACGCTTGCGACGGCCTGAAGTATCACCGCGTCGGAATCGCCAGCTGGGCGCAACTGATGCGTGCAATCGCTCGTCGCGCGAGCGGTGGACGCGGGAGAAGCGGAGCTGCCAAGGATAAAGGCGAGTGTCAGGCAGGTGCCCGTGCCTGTTACTCCAGCGTACTTCCCGGTGCCTCCGACAATGAGAGAAGCAGCCCGGTCCGCTTGTGAGCTACTAGCGACGCCTTCTTGCAGGCCAGCCGCTCGCCTCAGAGAGACTGAGGTAGAGACCAGCGAGAGGGTATTGCCAGCACCATCGTCCCATTTCAGAATGTTGTTCGCCTTTGTGCGGAGGCAGTCATCGACTGCGTAGAGGCGAGCATCGAACGGGCCGCCAGACTCGCCAATGAAGTGGCCTGTCACCGTTCCTGATACCGTGCCTGTGACGACCAGGTCGCTCGTGGCGCAGTCACCAGAGATTGTTGATAGCGTTGCGACGTTTTCCATCTCCGTAACGAACTCACGAAGGACCGGTTGCGCACCTCCGCCATCGTCGAACGCACCGCTGACCGCGAACGCGGCTAGCGCGGCTCCTGCGACTATCGCAACGACGGTGACCGGCAGTACCAACTTGCGCGCTGGCCGACGCGGCCACGCGCGCTGGGACTGCGCTTCTGCGCCGGGCACCGGCCAGAGGCGGTGCGCCGCGCCCTCCTGTGGGATTACCTCGAATAGCGGCACGGGTCCACCAAAGCCTTTGAGCTCTTGAGCTGGATGCGGGTTGAATGCCACGTCTTTTCCGGCAGCGAGCTGGCGCACGACGTCGGATGCCAAAATCAGGCCAGGGGCGGCATGGGCGCAGATGCGCGCGGCCATCTGGACTGCCGTACCGTACAGGTCTTCATCTTCGACGATGGGTTCGCCCGCGTTCAGGCCGATCCGGACGTTGAAGGCGGCGTTTGGATGTTCGGAATTGTGCACGGTGCACTGCTCTTGGATGGCAATTGCGCAAGAGATGGCGGCTGCTGCGGACGGGAAGCTGGCCATGATGCCGTCGCCGGTGTGCTTGATCTCGCTGCCACTGCAACGCGCCATCGCTTCACGAACGAAGGTGTTGTGGATCTGTACGATCTGCGCCTGCGCGCGGGCATCACCTAGCTGTTGGGTGAGCGCGGTCGAGTCCTCGATGTCCGTAAAGAGGATAATGAGGAGTCTTTGACCACTGGGCCGTGGCTGTCTCCTCGATCCTCCGCTCATCGTGAACCTCCCCTAGAGCGCTATGGGGATTCTATACGATCGATGCATGCTGACCCCGCCCCTAGCCTCTCCCCAAGGGGAGCTTGCTTTCGGCAACGCAGTCGCCGAAAGCGAGCGTTAGGGAACGAGCCCGCGATACATTTGCCTGCGCTCAGACACGATAGCCAGCGATTCCCGGCGCGATCACGTATACTCGGGCCGTCATGGCTAGCGCACGTGAGCTAGTGGAGCGGTTGGAACGCGAGCCGGTCCTTCCGGCCGGCGAAGGCGAGCGTTTCGGTGGGTACGGCGTGATGGCGTGTCCGTTCGCATCGGGTGACATCCTGTGTCATCGAAGGTTTCCAGCGTCATCCGTCGGCCCAGCGTACACGTCGATATGGCATCGGGATCCCGAGGGGGTCTGGACGTTCTACCAGGACGTTGCGCCGATGCAGGCATGCACGCGATTTTTCGGCAACGCGGTTGCGTCGGTTGTCGAAGCGACGATCACCACAGAGTGGAACGGACCCTGGAGCTTGCAACTGACGGTTGCGGACGTGCTGGACTGGCAGTTGACGCTGGCTCCGACGCTGATGACCCGGGCGATGAACGGGATTGGAAGCGTCATGCCGGATGCGCTATGGCGCAATGGCGCCGTACTCAAGGTGATGGCTGGCGTCGCAGGTGTTGCGCTGGACGCTGGAAAACTAGCCCTTTCGGGTAAGGCGCCCAACGGACAACATTTCATCGCAAATCCGTTGCTCATCTGGGTGATCCAAAACGCGCGCGCCAAGCTCAATGGGCGCGATCTCGGCGGTGTTGCGAAATCGACGGAGCAAACGAAGTTGGGTGATTTCTGGATCCCGCGCACGGGGCTGATGGCGATCGGCCGTGCGTACTTTGATGTCTACGATCCGGCGAAGCACCTGGCGGCGACGAGTAACGCAGAGTAACCGTGAGCGGCACATACGACGCGATCGTTGTCGGGTTGGGGGCGATGGGGAGCGCAGCGACGTATCAGCTCGCGAAGCGAGGCGCGACCGTGCTCGGCATCGACCAGTATGCTCCGCCGCACTCGGTCGGCTCGACTCACGGCGATACGCGCATCACGCGGCTCGCGATCGGCGAAGGACAGCACTACACGCCGCTGGCGCTCCGTTCGCACGAACTATGGCGCGAAATCGAAGACGCGACTGGAGAGGAGCTGCTCACGATCACCGGCGGGCTGATCATTTCGAATCGGGATGGCACTTCGCTTCATGGTGCAGACTTCTTCTCGAATACGGTTGCTGCCGCGAAGACCTTCGGCGTTCGCCACGAGCTGCTGGATGCTGGGGAAATCCGGTCGCGCTTCCCGCAGTTTCTGGTGCCCGACGGCGCATCGGGCTACTACGAGTTGGAGGCAGGGTTCGTGCGCCCGGAGCGTTGCGTCGCTGCGCAATTGAGATTGGCGGGAGAACTCGGCGCGGATATTCGCGTTGCGGAGAAGGTTGGTGCGATCGAAGAGGCATCGGGCGGCGTAACTGTTCGCACCGACCGTGGCG
>JBKKBW010000660.1:0-5640 GCA_046713635.1 Dehalococcoidia bacterium | reverse complement strand
TCGACCTCGACGGCGGGCGTGAACCAGCGCAGGTCGAAGCTGCCGTCCTCGCGGCGGACGAGGAACGCTGTTTCGGAGAGGTTCATCTCGCGCGCGACGAGCTGCATCCACTCGGCGTCGCGAGCTTCAGGCAGTACGGTCACCGCCGCCGGATTGCCGGCGAACGGCTTATCCGTGAACGCGTCGACCTGTGTGATGCGCAGCGTCATATTGCTACGCAGGGTAACAGCGGGCGTGCAGATTTACACTAGCCGGTGGTTTGTCGCTCTGAGCGCCGCCCTCGGCGGCAGCGAAGAATCTGGCTGCTCCATTTCCACCCACCACTGCCCTTACCGGGCGCTGTGTCACTTGAGCGCAGCGAAAACGTATTTCGCGCCGAATGTTCGGCTAGCAACGCGACCGCAAGACTGTAGGGGCGCATGACAATGCGCCCTGCTGCGGCTAGTTTTGAGGCTGTCCCGTCCAGCGCGGATCGGGTGTGTCCAGGGAATAAAAGCGACCATAGGACAGCGGACGTATCGCCACCACAGCCCCGCTTGTCAGATCCACCAGCACGCTTGCCTCCACCATATCTTCTACGCGCAGGTGACCCTTCACCCGTTCGTATGTGGCTGAGCCATCGGAAGGAAACCTGACACTAGGCCATTCGTATTCCCGGGTGACAGGTGGATCGAAGTGGATGTGGACTCCGCCGCCTAGCTTTGTAGAACCTGAATGCCAGACACCGACCCCATCCATCTCCATAGAAGACTCGCCACGCACTTCAGCTACGCCTGGATCATTCAAAATGATCTCCTCGATACGGACCTTCTCTTCAGGAGACAGCTCTAATGCGTTCACCTCATCGAAGCTAATGAGCTCTTCGCGACCGCCGCCAGTAATGTCGATGGCAAGGACGGGGCCCAGGCCAAAGGCGTAGTATTTGTGCTCGAGGATGTCGGAGTCGAGAGGCGTAGTGTCCTCGGTCCGTAGTGTGCCGGGGAAGGTATCGTACGCAACCTCAACGTGGTCAAACAAGCTCATGATCTTCGCCCGATCTTCGGCGTGCCCTTCGTAGTACTCCTGACGGTATGCCATGCCGACAACCGGGTTCGCGGGCATGATCACGCCTGCCAGTGCGCCATCGACGCCGTGCTCCCACGATCCCTCCGTGCTGACGACCTTGCCGTTCTCGTACTCCTTGGTGTCCTCGCCGAGATACCAGATGTTGCCATCGACGTCCTGCGCGTACCAGTCGAACGTGTCTTCGATCGTCTCGCCGTCTTCGGTGACGACGTCGTGCACGACCGTGGCCGTAATTCCCGCGATGTCTTTCGTTTCATTCGTCACGGTGACGTCGACAGTCATTTCCGCGCCGTCTCCGTCGGTCTCGCTGTAGACCCAGTGATTGCCCGGCCGCATCGGCCAGTAGGGGTTGTCGATCTCCAGGACAAAGTCCGCGGGGTCCAGCTCAACTGGGTCGTCTCCCTGCGGCAGTTTCATGACGCTTGTTGCGGCTGCCGTGGGTTCCTCGGTTTCGCTTCCGCCGCCGCCGCACGCGATGGCGAGTATCAGCGAGCTGGCAAGTACCAGGAATAGCGCGGTCCGTAGCATTGGCGGCCTCCGTCACCCAGGGTACCGCTAGCGCATGAAGAGCGCATGAACCAGCAATCCGAGGAAAGTTCCGAAAGTGACAAAAGTCGCTTGGAGCTATTTTAGGTAGGGCGTAACCTCCCGCCATGAAGGTCACACTGTCATCCGATCCGCGAGGAGCGACGGCGAAAAAGTGCCAACAAAAGGAGCCATTTGTTGCCCGAAAGGGGCCCAAAAGCGAACGGGAACAGAAGTGAAAAATGAAAAAAACGACATTCAATTCGAGTTGTTTTGCGCGAGTCCGGACGGTGTGTAGCTTAGACCGGCGCGGCCGGTACGTGGCGGAGCTTGTCCGGGTTACGGACGATGCGCAGTGCGTTGATCAGGCCGTCGCGGAACGAGACTTCGGCGACGAAATCCACGTGGCCGCCCATCCAGACGATGAAGCCCGGGCGCTCGTTGACGTGCGCCAGGCGCATCGTGGTGCTGGGCGGCATCTTGGCAGCGAGCTTGACGAAGAAGCGGGCGACTTTCGCAGGACCGTAGATGGGATTGAGCGCCGCCGCCACCTTGCCACCGCCGTCCGACCACACTGTGACGTCGTCCGTGAGCAGCGCAATCAGCGCGTCCATGTCGCCCTCGGTGGTTGCTTTCATGAAGCGCGCCGAGATCTGCTCGAGCTGCTCGGGCGCGATATCGAAGCGGCGGTCGCCGGCGCTAATGTGCTCGCGAGCCCGGTGCACCATCTGGCGGCAGTTCGCTTCGCTCTTGTCGACGATCGTCGCGATCTCCGGGTAGGGGTAGTCGAACACCTCGCGCAGTAGGAAGGCAGCGCGTTCCAGTGGCGAGAGGCGTTCCAGCATGACCAGGAACGCCATCGAGAGCGAGTCGGACAGCGCGAGATGCTCGTCGATGTCCGATGTCTGTTCGGTGATCAGCGGCTCCGGCAGCCACGGGCCGATGTACTGCTCGCGCTGCGCCTTCGCGGAACGGAGCTGGTCGATGCACAAGCGCGTGATCACGGTCGAGAGGTACGACTTGGGCGAGCGGACTTCTTCGACCGGCGCGTCCTGCCAGCGCAGGAACGCGTCCTGCACCATGTCCTCAGCGTCCATCACGCTGCCCAGCATGCGATACGCGATGGAGAAGAGGAGTGACCGTTGCTCGCTGAACGTTTCTACGCGGTCCATCGGACACCATTATGCGGGAGCGGCTACCGGCGCTGGCTCCGTCGAGGCGCGCGCGGGTGCCTTCTGCAGGACTGCCTCGGCGACGCGCTTCGCGCTGGCGGCGCTCGCGTCGGAGAGCCAGCCTTCGCCGCCGACCCAGTCGCCCGCTAGATAGACGTTCTCGATGCCTGTGCCGTCGACCCTGGGGCGAGCGCTCAAACCGCCGAGCTTGGCAGTCGCAGTGAATGGCACGACGGTCATATTGGGCAGGTAGCGGCGCTGGAGCAGCGCGTCGCGCCAGCCGGGTTGGACGAGGTCCATGCACGCTTCGAGCTGCTGTTCGTGGGCCTTCGCATCGGTGTCGTCGGGCGCCAGATACTTGGCGACCTGGATCATCGCGCCGCCGTCGGGCGCAAGCTTCGCGACGCGCGAATGGACGGAGTAGTAGAGAGGTGTATCGAGGCCAAAGGCGAACCCGCGGTCCGGCGCAGGAAGCTTCTTGAGCCCGATATCGAGGCAGGCTGCGCGCACCTGCACGGCTTGTCGCGCGAAGTCGCGCAGCACAGGCGCGGCCGTCACCGTTGCTGCCACATCCGGTGTGACGGCGAGGACGACTGCGGAGGCGGCGAGCGTACGCCCATCTTTGAGGCGAACGCTCGGCGCGGCGCCGCTGTGCTCGATCGCCTCAACCGGTGCGTTCATCTCGATGTGCGCACCGGCGCGTTCGGCCGCTGCGCGAAGGCCGTCGACGATCGTCTGCCAGCCGTGGTCGAGGTAGAGCACACCAGCCTGGCCCATCTGTAGTTGCGACAAGGCGATGCTGGCGTCGAGATCGAGGCTGTTCGTGTAGGTCGAGACGCGCAAGAGGCCAGTGATCAGTGCGCGAACGCCGGGATCTCGGACTTCGCTCTCCAACCATTCGCCGGTGGCCATGCCAGCATACTTCGCCGTGTCCATGGTGCGGATGCGCATGAACACCTTCAGCAGTTCACTCTTGCTGCCTATGAGCTTGGATGTTAGGAACCACTTTGGGTTCAGGCCAACATCGTGCAGGGTGCCATCTTTGATCGCGTAGCCCGTGTTAGACGGAACCTTGCCCGTATACGAAACACCGATCTCACGGAGGACACGCGCGAGCGCGCCCTTCTTGTAGACGGCGTGCGGTCCCAGGTTGAACTCGAAGTCGCCCAGCTTGTTCGTCACGGCGCGGCCACCCAGGGTGCTCGAACGCTCGAGCAGGGTGACCGAACGTCCGGCACGCGCGATCAGCGTGGCGCTGATGAGCCCGGCCAATCCGCCGCCGACAACGATGGCGTCTGTCCGTGGTTGTTTGCCGTTCTGCATGGTGGTTGCTCCTTTCGTCTCCTACTACACGAGACGAGGCACCTTCTCGATTTGTGACACTAATTATCGTAAGCGAGGCAAGATCACCAGTAATAAGGCCAGGGGCTCCAAATGGCCCGCTTGTCCATGCTTCCCCGGCGTCGGTATACTCTGCCAGAATACCCACCCAAACGCATATGTAGGTGATCATATGAACGTATCCTGCCTTCAGGAGCACTTGGCCAAAGGACTTGGCATTGTTGGAAGGGCGGTCGCGACGCGAAGTACGCTGCCCATTACCTCGAACGTGTTAATAGCCACCGAGGACGGGCGGCTGAAACTGGCAGCGACGAATCTGGAAATCGCTATCAGCTCTTGGATCGGCGCCCAGGTCGAAGAAGCCGGCGCGATCACGGTGCCCGCGCGACTCCTGGGCGACTTCGTGAACTCGCTGCCCAGCGAGAAGATCGAGATGACGCTGGCGCCACGCTCCCGGCAGCTTAAGCTGACCTGCGCGCGCAACCAGGCTACGATGGCTGGCGTCGACGCGGATGACTTCCCACCAATACCGTCCGTTGAGGACGGCGGCTCTGTCGCACTCGATCCGGCAGAACTGCACTCCGCGATCAGCCAGGTGATCATCGCGGCGGCGACGGACGACTCGCGGCCCGTGCTCACCGGAGTCGATCTCGTCATGGAAGGCAACGAGCTGACGCTCGCGGCCGCGGACGGCTTCCGGCTCTCGGTGCGCAAGCTGAAGCTGTCGAAGGCGGTCAAGGAGCGCATCGAAGTGATCATTCCGCAGCGCGCGCTTGCCGAGTTGAACCGCCTGCTACCGGAAGAAACCGAGCCAGTCGATCTCATGCTCAACGCGACGCGTACGCAGGCGCTCTTCCGGCTGAAGAACGTAGAGCTGGTTGCACAGTTGATCCAGGGCACGTTCCCGAATTATGGCCAGCTTATCCCGGAAGAAGTGAGCAGCAAGGCGATCGTCGATGCGGGCGAGTTCCTGCGCGAGACGCGCATCGCATCGATCTTCGCTCGCGACGGCAGTGGCATCGTTCGCCTGCAGTTCACCGCGGGTGAAGACGTGCAGCCGGGCAAGATCATCATCTCGGCGCGCGCCGAGGAGATCGGCGATAACATGGGCGAGCTGGACGCGACGATCGAAGGCGAGCCCGACAAGATCGCGTTCAACAGCCGCTACCTGCAGGACTTCCTGCAGGTTGTCGGCGACGGCCGTGTCGCGCTGGAGATGAACGGCGCATCACGCCAGGGCGTCCTCCGCCCGGTGAATGACGAACGCTTCGTCCACGTCCTCATGCCGATGGTGGTACAGTGGTAGAACGAAAAACTGGCACTTAGCGGCGTCTGCCGCCAAGGATAGAGCCGAGGACGCCACGCACGATCTGGCGTCCGATCTGGCTGCCAACAGCCCGCGCAGTGCTCTTGGCCATCGCCTCTGCGATGCCTTCTCGTTGGCGCGCGGGCTTCTTGCCTTCGTGGCTGGGGCAGCGTCCGCGGCGGGCTCAACAGCCTGTGCGGCTTCTGCGCGTGCCTTTAGCATCTCGTATGC
>JBKKBW010000659.1:0-2117 GCA_046713635.1 Dehalococcoidia bacterium | reverse complement strand
GGTGACACGCCTTCGGCTCGCGCGTTTCGCTCTGCTCGTACATGTGCAGCAGATACTGAGCGCCTTCCTCCGTGTACTGCACGCCGCGGACCTCACACATCCGGCGCAGGATCTCCAGGTAGTCCTCCGGCGTTGGGTTCGGCACTTCTACCTTGTGGCGGATGCGTCGGAAGAAGGCCTCGTCGCCCAGCCGCCCCGGCGGTATGTTCGACGAAAAGATCAGGAGCATGTCGAACGGCAGTTCCACCGTGTCCCCGGTGTGCAACGAAAGGTGGTCGATACCTTGCTCCATCGGCACAATCCAGCGGTTCAGCAGCTCTTGCGGCTGGATCATCTGCCGGCCAAAGTCGTCGATGATCAGCACGCCGCTGTTCGCCTTCCACTGGAGCGGCGCGATGTAGAAGTTGGAGGTCGCCGAATATCGCATCTCGAGGTCCTTCAGCGACAGCTCGCCGCCGACGCTGACAACCGGTCGCTTAGCGATCGCCCAGCGCTGGTCCTGCCTGCGCTCGCGGCCCGTCGGCGCGAAGCGCGCGGCGTTCTTGCGGCGCTCCTCCAGGACCTCATCGGGTATGCGCTGGTGCATCCGCGGGTCGAACACTTTGATGATCTGCCCGTGTATGACAATAGCGTGCGGGATCAGGACCTCTCCTGGCAGCATGTCGCCCACAGCAACCGTGATCGAGCTCTTGCCGTTGCCCGCCCCCCCGTAGACCAGCAGCGATCGGCCGGAGTTGAGCGCGGGCCCGAGCCCCGCCAGCACGCGCCGCGGCAGCACCAGGTGGGACAGCCCGGCCAAGTATGTGTCAGTATCGATTCGTATGTCGTGCGCAGACTGGCGCGCCAAGACGTCAATGTACAGATCGAACGGCACCGGAGCCGGACCGACGTAGTGACAGCGTGCCAGCGCCTCCTCCGCCTTGTGCCGTCCGCGCTCGGTCAGAGCGTACTGATACGATTGCTCGCCGACCCCGGAGCTGCCGACGATTTCCAGCGCCTGTTCCTGCCGAAGGAACGTGATGAGTTCCTCCAACACGCCGAACGAGAGCGCGAGCTGCTCCGAGAGGAGCCGGCCCGAGGGCCGCCCGAGGAAGTACACGGTCTTTAGCATCATGTCCACCAAGAGCGAAAGCTCAAGCCCCGTGTTCTCGACAGTTGTCGGCTGCGCGATGAATGGGGCGTCGCTTAGAACGGATTCGCTACCAGTGTCTGGCGTAGGTGGAGCTGAGGGTGCGGTTTGAATTCCCAAGTTTCCCCTCCCTTCCAAATGTGAGTATCGGTCGGAAGGGGGCCGGAGTTGTGCCCTAGCAGGCTTCGACGAGCTGTTGGGTCAGGTCACCCCAACTAAAGAGCAATGCCGAAAGGCGGACCGTCGGCTTCGAGAGGAGCCCTTCGCCGTGCCAAGTTTGGAGGAGATCGCGAGCGTCTGATTCTGCCCGACCCATCGCGTAGAAGTCAGCCGGGCTGAGGACGGAGAACTGAGCGCTCGCGATGGGTCGATTGCTTCCGTAGTGTGCCAGGAGCGCTAGCGAAACGCTATTGACGCCGTAAGGCTTGTGCAGCCTGCTAAGCGTCGTCCGGCACCACGTAAGCACATCGTCACCAAGTCGCTGATCGTCGCGCCCGGCCGCCGGCCAGCTCATGCGATAGAAGCCAACTCCGGAGTCAAGCGCGCTGCCCACGGCCTGGTGGAGTGCGCGTCGTTCTAGCAAGCGGTTGATTGGATTGTTGACGAGTCTCTCCCCCCGAAGTGGCTCGCGCTCTCTTACGTAAGTATCGGCGCGTTACGCACCATATCCAGTAGCTTGGGGGTGTCTATCTGTCGGAGATGGGTGGGGCCAAGGGACGCCTGTCAGGCCCCGCCTCCTGTTCGCGCGTCCCTTGGGCCCGTAGCCCGATCGGCAGCCCAGAGGGCTGGAGACCGCATAGTGTCAGGGTCTTCGAGACCCGGTTCTCCCCGGCGGTTCGACTCTGCTCACCGACAGAAGTCGTCCTGCGTCGGGTATCCATGCCCTGAACGGAACGGTCGTTCGTCCGATATTACCTTAGGGTGCCATTCCCGGCGGCCGCTTCAGCACAGTAGTAGCAAACGCCGTGCTGGAGATAATGCCACAGGC
>JBKKBW010000658.1:0-6369 GCA_046713635.1 Dehalococcoidia bacterium | reverse complement strand
AACGTGAACGTTGTGATAAAGCTGCGCACAGGAATGCCACTGACTTCAAGCGGCAAGAGCGTTTGCCAAGCCTCTAAGAGGCTAACATCATGGGGAAGTGCGTATTCGAAACGACGATCCAGCACATTTAGTAGAGTCTCACGATCATTCCAAGTAATTCGGTGCAGAGGCAGCTTGTCTTGCTCCCCAGCGCGAGGCTGAATGTGCGAGAAGATATCGCTTCGCAGAAACACGATCATCGAAAAGTCGAGTCGGTTCCCCTGCTGATTCGCGTGACCAAAGTCATTCGTAATGTCCGTGGCAACGTTGAGCAAACCAGCTATGAGATCGGACTGATGCTGTATGTCGTGCCCGGGACGCCAGGGCATATCAAGGTTGTCTATGAGAATCGCCACCTTGTTGCGGTCAGCCAAGATACTCTTTAGGAGGCGTCTTAGCTCGTGCAACTCGTTGATGTGCAGAACCTCGCTTATCCGCGCTCGTTGCTCATGCACATCTGACATGGCTCCGCTGCCCGCGAGGCTACGGACAGCCGTATCCAAACGGTCGGAAAATGGCGCGCGCAGAACCGCCTTTCTTCTTTCGATGTATTCGAGGAGAGCTTCCTCATCTATGCTCCTCGTCTGATAGGACGGCCTCTCCAGGATGTCATCATCGACCTGACAAGCCACTTCGCTATAGATGAGGAACTTCCAGATACTTTCAATTAGATAGCCGCGTTCCGCGAGTTTGAAATCCTCTCGAAGCAATCGCGCCAGGCCATCGGCCTCATAGCCTGGAGGCTTGATCACACAAACCTTGTTCCGACGATCCGCCCCGATGTTGGTTTCGAGAGCATAAAGGTTCGCTGTTTTCCCAGTCCCTTTCCGTCCAACCACAATCGCCGTCTGGCTCTCTAAGGCGGCAAAGTAGGTGCTAGTTTGGACAAAGTATTCGTCAATCGTACGTGATTCATGTTCTGCGACAGGCTCTCCAAGCGTAAAGTTACTCAGGTCTAGACTTTTTGGCCTCTCACGCGGGGCATCGACCCGCCTTGGCCTGTGTTTAGGGAATGTTCGTTCGAGTGAGCGGATCCACTCATCAACGCTCGTCCTGCACTCTTGCGCTGTACTGTGCGTCGTCATGAGAGTCTGGTAATCTATCGGCGTATCAAGCGGTGCGTGGGCTAGAATCTTCACTGGCTTGCGGAATCCCCAGGCAATCCCTGCTACGAATGATGCGCGCACGTTGTGCCTCTCAGCACCGCGCTGATTCCCTGAAAGCAGGTGCACAACTACAGCATCAGATTTGTGAGCCTTTTCGGCATACCATTCCAAAGTCGGCGACGGGTTCTCGTTCGGGTCGTCAATCAGCAGACCCTTTGAAAACACCGGGCCATTCAGGGCCTCAATGGTCGTTATGACGGCATCCGTTTCGATCGCCGGCCTTAAGTACAGCACGGTCGGCTGCTCCGCTCGCGGAGCTTGATCCTTGTACCACGCGCCGAGCAAGTGATCATCCAAACTGCCCCAGGGCTTATCTGCAAAGAATCGATCGCCGATGTTCACGTGATTCTCGTAGGGCGCATAGCCAACCGGAATCAACGCGCCGTAAAGCCGCTGAAATTCCGTTCCGGCGGCCTCGATAGTTTCATCCAAGGACAGCCATATTCGTTTGAGCCGCCCTATCGCGTACCCAAGTTCAAAAGCAACATTCGAGTTTGGAAAAGTGAGATCACATGCGAAAACGTCGGAGCGGTCGATACTATCGGTAATTTCCTTGACGACGTACCGCCCGGTAATCGACATGTCGGGCCAAGGTCGAAAGCGCACGTTCTCCTTTCGGACCTCCTCTAGAGTGCCCAAGTACTTGAGCGCCTGGCCAATTGTTTCGCCTAAAGATGCAGGCTGGGAGGGGTACGCGTAGAACACTTGCTTTCGCTTCGCCAAAAGCCACGACCACCTTTCGCTACTCTGCGTCCGATACAAGTACATCATCTCTAGCCCAGTAGTGCCATCCGGCGCTTGGGGATATTTCGCGTCTGGCGTATCCTTCGCCTTGCCCTCACCCCAAGTTAGGTTGGCGAAGTGACGCGTCGCTTCGGTCGCCCCTCCCCCGCATGCGGGAGAGGGGTTGGGGTGAGGGCTGCCGGAGTGTCATCAAACGCTTGGAGCTATTTTCCGCCTACCCTATCCTCCGTCAGAGCATTGTAGGGGCGCTTGAGCCTGCCCTGAGCGGAGCCGAAGGGGCGTGCGCCCTGTCGGAGGTACGCCATGCAGCTAACAGCCGTTCTTCCAAACCTGTCCTCGAGCGGAGCGAAGGAACAGTTTCGCTACGCCCGTCCTGGCGGGGCAAAATCCATCAAACGTCGTAAAGCTAGGCCCTCAAAAGGCCAGATGCGAAAAATGAAAGAAAACGCGAAAACAATCAGACGATCAAACTGCGCCGCCCCTACGGGTTTTCCCTGAGCCGTCCGATACTGGAAGTAGGAATCTGGTATTCGTGCCCGATAACGGCAAACCACCCGAAAGGGTGGGGCGCAAAGCGCAGGGCCTACCGTCCTCAGGGCCATCCTTAGGATAACGGCAGCCGCGCTACCGAAGGCACGTCCGACTGCGAGGTTAGGACGTTGTCCGGTACGCTGTTGGCCCATCCGTCTTCCGCGAAACGCCTTGGGCGAGAGCGCCCGTCGCCAAGCGAACAGGCGCAGGTCACCAATCTTCGCACCCAACGCGACAAGAGCTCGACACTCCTCCTCTGGGTCATGTCGGCGATTGTCGGGCTGCTCGCGGGCTGGTCGATTGGCGGCGACGAGCTGCTCGGCAGCCGGCTGAACGACGGCGTCCAGGCCGCCGGCATCATCGTCGCCGGAGCCTGCGGCATCATGCTCGGAGCGCAGGTCCGGAGGCGCGGCGTGCAAATCGAACGCGCCTACTCGACGCATCTCGAAGAGCTCAGTCAGCGACTGCGCAGCCTCGCCTACCACGATTCTCTGACTGAGCTGTACAACCATCGCTACTTCTACGAACAGCTTGAGCACGAGGTCGAACGTGCACAGCGCTACGGCCGGCCGGTCGCGGTCATGCTCCTCGACCTGGACCACTTCAAGGAGGTGAACGATACCTACGGACACCTGATGGGCGACAAGCTCCTGTCTCTGGTCGGACAGATCATCAAAGACCAGGTTCGCAGCTCAGACATCGCCGCGCGCTACGGCGGTGACGAGTTCGCTGTCATCCTTCCCGATACCACGCGCTCCTCCGCCGAGGCGACCGCAGAAAAGTTGACGCGCGCGATTGCCATTGGGCGCACGGCGACTGGTTCGCTCAGCGAGACGCTCACGATCAGCGCTTCATTCGGCGTAGCGTGCTGCCCAGACGATGCACGCAGCGTCTCCGAGTTGCTCCAATTTGCCGATGACCATCTCTACGCAGCGAAACACGCCGCAAGGGCTACTTCCCCTCTTACACCTCTTGGTTAACGCCACGCTACTCCCTCGTTGTTCGCCCAAATTGCCTCTGATACACTGAGCCATTCGGGCCTCACTAGGCCGCATCTCAGACCCTAAGTAGGACGCACCGCTCATGCGAATGTATCGGATAGCAGTTGGTACGGTTGGCGTTTGTCTCGCCATCCTCCTGCTGGCGCTCGTCTTTACGCTCGGCTACGTCTCGAACGGCAGTCGCAGCGGCAGCGCGCAAGAGAGTGCGCAGTCGAACAACAACGATGCCGTTGGCGATCCGTCCGGTGATGTCGATTTCGGCACGCTCAACGAGGTAGTGGAGCTGCTCGAGCGCAACTACGTCAACCGCGAGCAGCTTGATGAGCAGTTGCTCTATCAGGCAGCCATCAAGGGAATGCTGGACAGCCTAAGCGACACCGGTACCTACTATGTGGACCCCTCAACGCTTCTGCGAAGAGGAGCGTCGAGCGGCACGTTTGAAGGTATCGGCGCCACGGTCAATCAGCAGGACAGTGAGATCGTAATCATCCAGCCATACCCAGATAGCCCGGCCCTGGCAGCAGGCATCGCGGCCGGCGACGTCATCCTCGCCGTCGATGGCGAATCCACCGAGGGCTGGTCCGTCGACAAAGCAGTACTCAGAATCCGCGGGCCGAAAGGCTCCACCGTAACACTCTCCGTCCGGCACCTTGACGGCTCCACCGCGGAAATCACAATCGAGCGCGACGAAGTGCAGGTTGATAGCGTCACCACAGCGCCTCCGGGCGGCGCCTTGCGTGACAGCAACGGAGCAGAAGCAACGGACATCGCGTACGTGCGCATATCAGAGTTCACCGCCAGGACGCCGCAAGAGGTTGAGGACCTCCTGCAAGACATCGAAGGCAACGGAAAGATCGGCCTGATTATCGACGTGCGCGTCAATCCGGGCGGCCTTCTTCTCGAGACCGTCGATACATCAGACCTCTTCTTGGATAGTGGCACTATCCTGATCGAGCAGGACCGCGACAACAATCAGAACGTCTATGAAGCCCAGCCCGGCGGCGTTGCCATCGATATACCCATCGTCGTACTCGCCGACGAGTTCAGCGCCAGCGGGGCCGAAGTTCTCGCCGCAGCGCTACAGGACAACGGCCGCGCGACCGTGATCGGAGAGACGACGTACGGCAAGGGCACAGTGAACGTCCCGCAGCCGCTGGGAGACGGCGGGGCCCTGTACGTAACAATTCGTCATTGGCTGACGCCCAACGGCATACAGATCGATGACGTCGGCATTACGCCGGACATCTTCATTGTGCCTGGCCCGCTCGACCCAACCTACGATCCTGAGAATGACCGCCAGATTGCCGCCGCCATTGCGCATCTGCGCGGCGATCAGGTGACTTCCGACCCGACGCCCCTACCGACGTCGCCGGCCAACCCGTAAGGCAATCGCCATGGCCATCCAGCAGGTGGCCGCCAACCGCAAAGCGCTCCACGACTACGAAGTCCTCAAGCAAGTTGAGGCGGGACTCGTGCTTATGGGCAGCGAGATTAAGTCGATCCGTCAGGGACGCGTCAATCTGCGCGAAGCATACGCCCGCGGTGAGAGCGCCGAGTTGTGGTTGCACAACTTGCACATCTCCCAGTACGCGCCAGCCGGCCCCTTCGGTCACGAACCGACGCGCAAACGCAAGCTCCTCCTCCACAAGACGCAGATCCGAGACCTAACCAAAGCACTGGAGGAGCAGGGCCTCACGCTCGTGCCGTTGCGCCTCTACCTGAAAGACGGCCGCGCGAAGGTCGAGCTCGCGCTCGTGCGCGGGCGCAAACGCTACGACAAGCGCGCAGCAATCGCCAAACGCGATGCCGACCGGGAAGTCGCGCGCGCCCTCCGCCACAAGGCATAGGACAGCACTACCAAGAGCCAGCACGGCCGATCGCACCATCCCCAAGCGCCCGCTCGGGCCGCTGTTTGACGGCTCGCCGGCCCTTCTGTTAGATTGGCCTCAGGAAAGGAGGTGATGCGAATGCATGGTAAACAGTCCAGGGCTATTAGGTCGCTAGCATTCGAATTGGAGGTGGTTACCTCCTAACCGCTACGGCCTGATGGCCTTGGCACTTACGCGCCGTCCTTACCCAAAGGGAAGGACGGCGTTTTTATCTGGTATTGGCCCTTTTGGGAAGGATGGCGTTTTTCTACTCCATGTGCGATGATACCCGCGTTGTGACTGAGGCGCTCGATCTCGACCGGCTGCAAACGCTGCTCCAGACCGACTTCATCGGGCGCAGCGTCTTCTACGAAGCTTCTACTTCCAGCACCATGGACATCGCTCGACGCGAAGCGCAGGCCGGCGCGGCCGAAGGCGCCATCGCTCTTGCGGAGGAGCAGACCGCCGGTAAGGGACGAATGGAACGCGCATGGGTCTCGCCTGCCGGCGAGAACATCTACATAACGCTCATCCTTCGCCCGGCGCTGGAGGAGCTGCGCTACCTTTCGATCATCGCGCCGCTCGCCGTCTGCCAGGCGATAGAAGAGAAGACCAACCTACTGCCCCGCATCAAGTGGCCGAACGATGTCCTGATCGACGGCAGGAAGCTCTCGGGCGTCCTCACCCAGACCGAGATCTCTGACGGCGCGCTCGACTTCGCCCTAACGGGCGTCGGCATCAACGTCAATATGGACGTTGATCATCACGAAGAGATCAGAGACATCGCTACCAGCCTGCGTCGCGAGCTCAGTCGAGACGTCGCCCGTGAGGACATACTCGCGTCGACGCTCAATCACTTCGAGACGCTCTATCTCGCCCTCCGCCGCGGCGAAGTGGTTGCGATGGCGTGGAAACATCGTCTCGACACGCTCGGCCACGACGTGCGTATCTCCGGCCCCGACGGCGGCCTGCTGCACCACGGCATCGTCGTCGACGCCGACTCAGACGGCGCGCTCATCC
>JBKKBW010000657.1:0-3017 GCA_046713635.1 Dehalococcoidia bacterium | reverse complement strand
GCTCAGGAATGACCAACCTTACGAGTAATTCCGCCGACGATTCGACGCCTGCCTGCTCGCCGGACGGCACGAAGATCGTGTTCCGAAGTGAAAGGGATAGCACGCCGGAGATTTATGTTATGGATGCTGACGGCAGCAATCCGACGCGTCTCACGTTCAACGGAACGAACGAGACCTATCCGACATGGAACGCCACCGGTACGAAGATCTCATTCAGCAGCGACCTTTCGGGAGACAACGAGATCTACGTCATGGATGCTGACGGCAGCAACATCACGAACCTGACGCTCGACGCCGGGCATGACATTAACCCGGATTGGCAACTCGCCCCGGACTACGATGGCGACGGCTGTTTGGACGCGAAAGAGCAGCAGACCGCCGGGGGCAGCCAGATGTCAGGTGGACTTCGGAACTATCTCGATCCCTTCGACTACTTCAACCCCACAGGTGACGGGCAGAACCGCGTCGATGACATCCTGGCCGTGGTGGATGCGTACTTCAACGACGATAACGATGCGACGCCAGGGCAGGAGCCGTATATAGTCGGCTACAACCCTGCCACGGACCGCTCGAACATGGCGGCCTCGCCCAATGTGTGGAATACCGGCGCGCCGGACGGACTACAGAGGGTGCAGGACATCCTGCACTCGGTGAATTCGTACTTCCACGACTGCGCGTAGTCTCAAGTTCTCTGTGCGAGTCAGGAGGAGAGGCGGTCGATGGGCCGCCTCTCCTCGCATGCGGCGCTTCGGGCCCAGATAGCAAGAACCGCGAGTGGGGGAGCCATCTCGCGGTGCCGCTCGTTATGCGTTTGGTAAGAAGTGACTTCACTATGGCGCCTAGCTCAATCGCCTTCGTGCTGGCCCTCCCCAACACCGCAGGAAAGTCCGTTTGGCCCCCGTCACCAGGGGCCCTGCGGTCCACTTCTGTCGCCTTCTACTGCGCCTTATTCTTCCCGTTCTCACCATTGGAGCCGAAGGGCTCCTTTAGCACGACCTTGACGCCGGAGATCGTTCCACTAAGTACGTCTCGTACCTCTTCGACAGCCGTGGTGCTCACGTCGCCGGCGGCTTTCAGAGCCCCGCTGGCCGCTGCGGATGCAGCATCCTCTGCGCTCAGGCCTAACTCCTTAGCTACAGTAATCGCACCTTCGACTGTGCCACGGGCCGCTGAACCAACCGCGCCGCCTACGTCCGAAGCGCCCTTGACCACGGCACCAGCCGTGACACTTATCGTTTCCGTGGCCTCGGTACCAACTTGCTTCGTCCCACGAAGCACGCCGATGACGGTACCCTTCGCTGCATTGCCCACGTCGCCGCCGATCCCTACGACGCCTTCGATTGCGCCGCGCGCTACGTCGGTGATCGCAGTCGTGAGCGCCTCCCCCGTAGCGCCGGTCTTCTGGATCAGGTTGATCACGCTCCCGCTTACGGTGTTAACCACTGCGTCCGTGATGTCCCCGGCCCCTTGGACACCGCTTACCACGGCATCCTTTACCGAGTCGATGATGCTTCTTGGCTGTTGAACCATGATTATTCTCCTTCTCCTCTTGTTGTTGATCGGCCGGAATGCCGCCGCTAATGTCCTCGAACCATTCGGCTGCGGTGCACGACAGGTGCTTCGTCCGCACCTGCAGCCGTGCCCGCCTGCGGATTGTGGCCGTCTCCTGAACGAGCTTGATCTCCCATCGATGGCTCCCGGCGAAAAGTACGTACGCAGATACACGCGAGTAGCCTCGCGGGCGCGCAGGATACCATTTCCGGAGTAATCTCGGCTAGTCAAGTCCTGAGTGCCCCTTAGGGTGCCCCGCACTCATGACATGCCGGGAGGGGCCGCAGTCCTGCTCACGAGTACGAGAGGCGTCTCGCGAGAGCGCCTCTCGTGTACTATCTGCGATTTCGCATATGCGAGCGGGAGCCATAGCCCTAGATAGCAAGAACCGCGAGTGGGGGAGCCATCTCGCGGTGCCGCTGCATAATGCGTTTGGTAAGAGGTTCAAGCTCAGTATGACTCGTAGCCGTTATGAACCTACGGTAGAGCTGTCAAACATCTGTTAAATGTGGCCGGAATTTGCCTCAGCACGATGGGCTTGAATTGCGCTATAATAAGAAGCGAAGACATTCTTCCTCGTCTTCCGATTGCAACGAACCTCTTCTATTGTCCACTGCACTCGACGGCTAGTAACACCAGCGACTGGGGAAATCCCTAGGAGGGCTGGGGGTCGCTTGGCGCAAGCTAAGGACCAGATCGGAGGGTGCGAAGGGTGATGTTTTTCAAGCGTCTGTTCGGCCGCAAGGAGCAGGCGGCGGTCGACCACCTGGCTGGCGGTGCGACGCCACAGACACAGGCAGAGCAAGACGCAACCCGCAAGCACATGGAGTCGGAGTTGACCGGCACCTCTGAAAAGAGGCACGTTGATGGAGGTTCTACGCATTGATAGTCGAACGGCGGGAGAGCGAGGGGGCCGAGCGCCTACTCAAGCGTTTTCAGTTGATGATTCAGCGCGCCGGTGTCTTAGGCGAGGCCAAACGCAGGCGACATTTCGTTTCGACGGGAGAGAAGCGGCGGATAGCCCAGGCCAAGACGGTACGAAGGGCGCGCAAGAATGCCGAAAAGGCGCTGCTGAACAGCGGTAACCACGTTCGTCCGCGCAGGTAGCCGGACGGAGCACGCATTGCGAGCGCCAACGCGCCTCCGCAAGAAGGAGTTACAAAATGACCACAGGTACAATCAAGCGCATCGTCCGCGACCGCGGGTTTGGCTTTATCCAGGCCGATGGCGCGACCGAGGAAGTGTTCTTTCACAAGAGCTCGGTTGAACAGCCGACCTTCGACGAGTTGAACGAAGGTCAAAAGGTCAACTTCGACACAGAGCCGGATCCTGGCAAGCCGGAGCGCAGCCGGGCGGCTCACGTACAGCTCTCGAGCTAAGTCCGCAGCGAACAGCGAAAATGCCGTGAGGGGCCGCGCCAAGCGGCCCCTCAACGTTTCTTTTGCCTGCACCGCGGTACCCACCCC
>JBKKBW010000656.1:0-1505 GCA_046713635.1 Dehalococcoidia bacterium | reverse complement strand
GCCATCATCCTCTTCGCTGACATCGCGGACTCCACCTCGCTGACGGAGCGCCTTGGGGACTCAGCCTTCCGGGAGAAGGCGCGCCAGTTGGATGAGGCGTTGCGCCGAGCGATCACATCGAACGGTGGCGCTGCAATCGATGGCAAACTGCTCGGCGACGGCGTGCTCGCTACGTTTAGCGCTGCCCGCGAAGCAATTTCCGCGGCGGCTGCTATGCATGAGGCCGGACTCGAAACAGGACTGACGCTACACGTCGGTATCCATGCAGGAGATGTCATCCGAGAGCGCGCGCCCGATGGGCGCGACAACGTATACGGCGGCGCTGTAAATCTTGCCGCCCGCGTCGCGAGCGAGGCGGCTGCTGGCGAGACACTCGTGTCCGGAACAGTCCGCGATCTCGCCCGCACTTCCGCCGGCGTCTCGTTTGAAGATCGGGGCGAGAGCGAGATGAAGGGCGTCGAAGAGCCCGTACGCGTCTTCGCTGTTCGGTAGGAACGCCGTCGCCCTTGGATGCAACCGGCTGCGCGATCGGCCCGCCCTACTGTAAGCTAACTTCGTCATGGACACACCTCCCATCCAGTACGCGCAGACCAGCGACGGCGTAAGCATCGCCTACTCTGAGGCCGGCCAGGGCCGTCCGCTAATTTCGATGACTTCGCCGGGTTTCAGTCACGCCGAGCTGAGCTGGGAGACGTTCAGCGTCATCACGCGACCTCTTGCCGCCAAGTATCACGTCGTTTCCTACGACTCACGGGGCACTGGTCTGTCAGACCGGAGCGCGATCGACTTCTCGATGGAGGCAATGATGCGTGACCTCGACGCCGTGGTGGAGCGAACCGGGTTCAATTCGTTCGTGCTGGCGGCGTGGGTTAGCGGTGTCCCGATCGCGGTGACCTATGCAGCCGCTCATCCTGAGCGTGTCACTCACCTGATCCTCAGCGACGGCTTCGTGAAGTTCTCGGACTTTGCCGAGTCACCTGCCTACAAGGCGGTCATGCCACTACTGCACGGGGACTGGGTGGTTTTCACTGAGACGTTCGGTCAGGTCCTTTGGGCCCACGCGGACCCCGAGTATGGGCGGCGGTTCGCCGAGTTCATGCGCGCGTGTTGTGAACCGGAGGCTATGCGAGCGGCCTGGAAAGCGTGGGAGAGCTACGACGTTACCGCGCTGCTGCCCCAGGTGGCCGCTCCTACGCTCGTCATTCGCACCAAAGACAATCGCTTCTATCCTGTGAACGTTGGTCAGCGCATCGCCGCTGCCATCCCAAACGCGCGCCTGACCCTCATCGACGATATCACGTATGCTCCGGTAGCAAGCCTGATCGACGCGTTCGTAGGCGAGGCGCACCCCCGTAGCCCCGAGCTTCCGTCGGGGACGGCCATCATCCTCTTCGCTGACATCGCGGACTCCACCTCGCTGACGGAGCGCCTTGGGGACTCAGCCTTCCGGGAGAAGGCGCGCCAGTTGGATGAGGCGTTGCGCCGAGCGATCACATCGAACGGTG
>JBKKBW010000655.1:0-3669 GCA_046713635.1 Dehalococcoidia bacterium | reverse complement strand
CCCCGAGACGGGTACTTTCGAGGGCTCCGGCGACATGGAGAGAGACTGGGATGAGCGGGCCCGTCGAAACGCGCGCTTCTTCGTAGCGGGGTATGATTGGCGGTCGGAGGAGGAATTCCGCCAGTCGGGCGAGCGCGATTTACAAGCGATCATCCTGAAGGGGATCGATCTGCCCAAGGACGCAGTCGTGCTTGAGGTTGGCTGCGGGTTGGGGCGCTTGCTCCGGCCAATGAGCAAACGCGCTCGCGAGGTGCATGGCGTCGACATCTCGTCCGAAATGGTCCGGCAGGCGAGCGAGTCGCTCCGCGACTGCCCGAATGTGCATGTTCATCACACGGACGGTGGCTTGACATCGCTCGATGCAGGCACGTTCGATTTTTGCTACTCGTACGTAGTCTTTCAACATATCTCAGACAAGGACGCTGTGCTGCGTTACTTCTCTGATGTGGCCCAGTTGCTGAAACCCGGGGCGCCCTTCCGATTTCAGATCTGCCGTGGCCAGGAACGGGATCCTCGTAGCGAGCATGGCGGAAGCTGGCTCGGCGTTGTCTTCGCGGAGACGGAGCTTCGTCAGGCGCTGGCGCGTCGCGGCTATACCAACGTTAGCATCGAAGTAGACGATACTCCTGCTGTTCGAGATCGATGGGACTCGATCATAGTTACCTGCCACCGCCCAAACGGGCCGGACTAAGAAGACGGCGGCGATCGTAATTCCGGTGATAGAGGCGTCGGTGAATGCGGCGCTTCTTCTGTAAGGGCCTGCTGTTCGACTTGCTGCAGACGCCGGAGGCTGAGATGGCTCCACCAGAAGAAGCACGCGCCCAATATGGTTGGGAGGATCAGGTATAGCGCATGAACGACCAGTGTGTAGGACGCGGCCGCATCGTGCGGGATGTCGAACACCGACGTTAGCGTACGCACACTAATCGCATGGTACACACCGATCGCGCCCGGTGATGATGGTACAAAGAAGCCGAATGTCGTCGCGATAAGGACAAAGGGTGCTGCCACGAACGGCACGTCGAGTGAGAATGCGCTCATAACCAGATAGACGACGCAAGACGATGTCGTCCAGGAAGCAAACGTCCAGAAAATGACAGACAGCAGTATTCTGAGGTTGGCGAGCGCGGACAGTCCATCCAGCAGCGAGTGCGCAATACCTCCCGCGCGCTCCTCAAAACGCTGGGGTAACAGCCGCACAAGCCACTGTGCCCATCCTTCCACACGGGGACGGTCGCGGACGGCGATCACGACAACGGCTGTTGGTACCACAAAGATTGCCGCGATTATCAGCGACGTGACCACGGCCACGGCAGGCAGATCAACGAACGGGACGAGCACTGCTAGTAGTAGCAGCAACGCAAAGACATCGAGCAGGCGCTCGACGGCAACGGTGGAGAGTACGCGTCCCACCGGCAGCTTCTGCTGGTCGCTGAGCACATAGACGCGCGCGATCTCGCCGAGCTGCAAAGGAAGGACCGCGCCTGCCATGTAACCCACGTTTAGGGCGCCAAACGTGGCGAGCAAGCCGATGTGCGTATCAGGGTAGAAGAGCAGTCGCCAGCGCTGCGCTCGCGTTGTAATGAAGACCAGGAGGAGCGGAAGCGCTGGGATTAGCAGCCAGTAGTTGGCGTCCTGCAGCGCATCGCCTACCGCTGGCCAATCGACGCCGACGAAGGCGATATACAGGGCGATCAGGCTAATAGCGATCCCGACGAGCCAGCGAAGATGACCCATAAAGCCTCGAACGTGTGGTGCCTGCCTCGCAGCAGGTCGTACCTAAGAAACGGCCGCTGACGGGGCGACCTTACAGACCGCGATGGAAGTATACTCTCTGTTATGGAAGGGACGAGTTATGGCGAATCGTTCTTCGGCGGCTATCGAGGCCGCTTCAATCAGTACTGGTTTGCGCGCCGTTTCTACGCCAGCCTAATCAGGCGCTACGCGAAGTCCGGCAAGGTGCTCGAAATGGGCTGTGGCCTGGGCGATGTCCTCGCGCGCCTTGAGGACGATTTCGAGACCCACGGCATCGATGTGTCTGACTACGCTATCGAGCGGGCGAAGTTGCATACGCCGAAGTCGTCGTTGCGAGTCGCGAAGGTCGAGCAGATCGGCGAGCTACCAGGGCCGTTCGATGTCATCGCTGCGTTTCACGTTGTGGAGCATCTGGAAGATCCGTTCGCGGTGCTCGAACTGTGCGCGCGGATGACGAAGCCGGGCGGCTTGCTCGTGATCGCCACACCGAACACGGACGCGCCCTTCGCTCGCAAGAAGGGCGCGCGGTGGTTCGCCAACACGGATCCAACGCACATCTCGCTCAAGTCGGCTGACGAGTGGCTCGCTCTTGTCCGGCGCGCCGGCTACCGGGTGCGACGCTCCTTCAGCGATGGAATGTGGGACGTGCCGTACGTTCCGCTCATTCCGGCAAAGATCCAACTGCTCATGTTCGGATGGCCAGCCATGATCCAGACTGTTACGACATTGCCCATCATCCCCGTTGGCTCAGGTGAATCGCTCATCTGCGTCGCGGAGCGAGAACGCTAGTTGACCTGCATCAGGTCGATTGGTTCAATTGATCCATGGAAGCGAAACAATACAACGAGCTGACGGCACAAGAGCGCCAGGTCATCGAGTTCAAGGGCACCGAGCCGCCCTTCTCCGGCGAGTACGAGGACCTGACCGACGCCGGGACGTACATCTGCCGCCGCTGCAACGCGCCCCTCTACCGATCCGAGGACAAGTTCAATGCGCACTGTGGCTGGCCTGCATTCGACGACGAGATCCCGGGCGCCGTGCGCAGGTTGCCCGACCCGGACGGCCATCGCATCGAGATCGAATGTACGAACTGTGGTGGGCACCTCGGACATGTCTTCCTGGGCGAAAGATTTACTCCGAAGGATACGCGGCACTGTGTGAACTCGCTCTCGATGAAGTTCGTGCCTGCTGCCAAGGCGTAAGTTACCCTGACCACGGCCGCCGAGGGCGATTAGCTCAGTTGGCTAGAGCGTCTGTTTTACACACAGAAGGTCACAGGTTCGAGTCCTGTATCGCCCACCACAAACGCGCTATGCCATTCGTCGGTGGACGGACACCGCATACGCTCCCCCAGGGACCCACTCGTCGCAGTCCCACGTGGACCAGCGGTCGGCTAATTCGAGGCCGCTCGCGGCGGCCATTTCATCGTAGCGCTCGGTGCTCAGGCGGCCGGGCAGGAGCTGGAAGCCGGCGATCAGGACACCGTCCGCGTGTAGATGTCGCGCCATATTGGCGACGACGGCGGCCTCCGTCCCCGGCGCAAGGAAGATCATCACGTTGCCTGCCATTACGATTGCATCGAACGCGCGGTCGAGGTCAACCGTGACGAGATCCGCTAAGCGCCAGTCGACATCGGGCGCCTTCCGTCGTGCCGTCGCCAGCATCTCAGCGTCGACGTCGACGCCAACGACGTGGTATCCGCGCCGCGCCAGCTCCCGCCCGACGCGCCCAGTACCGCAGCCTGCGTCCAGCACGGAGGACGGGGCGAAGCGCTCGACGAAGTCTGCTTCGCCGTGGACGTTCTCACCCGCAGCGGCGCGGCGTTCGTACGCCGCGTCGTAGCTTTCGCCGGAAACGAATCGATTCTGGCGGAAGCTATTCGTTTCGCCGGTGGGCATACTAGCGATCATACGG
>JBKKBW010000654.1:0-3212 GCA_046713635.1 Dehalococcoidia bacterium | reverse complement strand
TTCTGCTCCGGCGACGACCTCAACCTTGCTCCCTACGACACCTATGGCGGCGCTCCCGGCTTCAAGCCCTCACAGCGTGTGCGCGTCAAGGCGATGCACCAGTGGTTGAACGGCATGTACCGCTCGCTCATCTACTGCCCCAAGACCATCGTCTGCCAGGCGCACGGCTGGACGATCGGCGTCGGGCTCGCGATCCTCATGTGCTGCGACATCGCCATCGCAGGTGAGAGCGCGGTCTTCAGCCAGCGACAGCAGCGCACGGGCTTCGGCGGCCTCTCGATGGGCTGGCAGCACATCCAGCTCCTCACACTCGGCTACAAGCGCATGCGCGAATGGCAGCTCACAGGACGCACGGTCGACGCAGCCCAGGCGCTCGACTGGGGTGTCATAAATAGCGTCGTGCCAGACGACAAGCTCGAAGAAGAGACGCTGCGCTGGGCGAAAGCCGTGGCGCTGAACCCGGCTGACAGCCTGATGATCGCCAAGACGCACCTGCACGTCATGTTCGACCTGCTCGGCATGAACGGACAGTTCAGCGCGGGCGCGCTCGCCTACCCGCTCTTCACGAACCTCAAGTGGGAAGACGAGGAGTTCAACTTCCTCAAGCGTCGCACGGAGCTGGGCAGCACCAGCGCTGCCTTCGCCGAGCGCGAGGCACGCTGGAAAGAACTCGGCTTCTAGTCCGAACGTCATGTCCGGCCCACTAGCGGGCTTCCGCGTCCTCAACTGGTCGCAGTTCACGCCGTCCAGCGCGGGCTACTTCTTGGGCGACCTGGGCGCGGACGTGATCAAGATCGAGCACCCCATCCAGGGCGACGCGTATCGCGGCATGGGGATGATGTACGGCGACGCGATGAACTTCGCCGAGGGTCGCCACGCTGGCTTCGAAGCCGTCAACCGCAGCCAGCGCAGCATGACACTCGACCTTAAGCACGACAAGGGCCGCGAGATTCTCTACAAGCTCGTCGAGCAGTCCGACGCGTTCATCACGAACTACACGGACGAGATCGCCGAGAAACTCCGCGCTGACTATGACTCCCTCGCGAAGGTCAACCCGCGCCTCATCTATGCCGCGTCCAGCAGCTACGGCCCCTCCGGCGACTGGGCCGGCCGCCGCGGCTTCGACCAGACGGCGCAGGCGTACAGCGGCTTGATGCAGGCGATGGGTGAACGCTCCATGCGGGAGCCTGTCCAGGCCGTCGGCGGCATCATGGACCAGATGGGCGCAACGATCCTTGCGACCGGCATTCTGGCCGCACTGCTCTCCCGCGAGCGCACCGGCCGCGGCCAGAAGATCAACACGTCGCTGCTTGGGAGCGCGCTCCACCTGCAGGCGATCGGCGTCACCGTCGCCAGCCTGCGCGGCAAGGGCTGGACGCAGCACTCTCGCACGCGCACGAAGAACCCGCTCACAAACCACTACAAGTGCGGCGACGGCAAGTGGATCCTCTTTTCGGAGATCCAGGCAGACCGCTTCTGGCCGGAGTTCTGCCGCGCGCTCGGCCTCGACGCGCTGGTCGACGACCCGAAGTTCGCCACCGCCATGGGCGGGCGGCGCGATCACGCGGATGAGCTGATCGGCATCCTCGACCGCACGCTCGCCACCCGCCCGCGCGACGAGTGGATACAGCACTTCGATTCGCTCCACGCGCCGTTCTCGTACGCGCCCGTAAACGACTACAACGACGTCGTAGACGACGCGCAGGTGCTGGCCAACGACTACGTCATCGAGTTCGACCACCCAGCAGCGGGGCCCGTGAAGCTCGCCGGCTATCCGGTGCGCTTCAGCGACACGCCCGCCCACATCGCGCGCGAAGCGCCGGAGTTCGGCCAGCACACCGAGGAAGTCTTGCAAGAGCTGGCCGAGCTCTCATGGGAAGAGATCGGGGAACTTCGCGCGGACGGCGTCATCTAGGTCGCGACATGCTCTACATGGTCATCGAGCGCTTCAAGGACCGCGACGCTGTCGCGGTGTACCGCCGGGCCCGCGATCAGGGCCGCATGCTGCCCGACGGCCTGACCTACGTCGGTAGCTGGGTCGAGACGAACTACGACCGCTGTTTCCAGCTCATGGAAACTGAAGACGAGCGGCTCTTCCAGCCATGGATCTCCTCCTGGCGGGACCTCATCGACTTTGAGGTCGTCCCCGTAAGCACATCAGACGAAGCGCGCGCGGCAATCGCTCCGCGGCTCTAGCCGCTCGGCAGATCACAGACCTCGCGCCCGAACTCGGCCGGCTCCCGGAGCCGGCCTGCCCTTCGCGATCCTTCATGAACAACTCATGCTTGCTTCATGTGTCGTTCATCCCGGCGGCGTAGTCTTGAGCAAGCAGACATGTCGCTACGAAAATTTCTAGGAATCACGGAGGTTAAGAACATGAAAGTCGCTATCGTCGCGAAAATCGCCATCGTCGCACTACTTATCGGCGCCGTCGTGCCCGCCGTCGTCGCGGCTAGCGGCGGCAACGGCAAATCGGGCGGAGCGCCGATCCCGCTGAAGGAAGCGAAGCTTAACATCGAGCACAACGCCACGGACAACGACACAGGGTTTCAGGGCGCCATCGACAGCGAGGGCTGGAAGCGACTCACGGTGACCGGCCCCGATGGAGCCGTGCTCGCCCTTGAAGGGCGAGGCGAGCTCGGCGAGCTTGGACTAACGGAGTTGTTTTTCGAGTCCGTCGAGCCCGCGAACGCCGACGTACCGATCGAGGAGGTACTCGAAACGCTCCCGCCGGGAAACTACAGTATCTCGGGTCCGGCCATGGAGAACGGCGAAAGACTGGGTAGGACGTCAGGTACCGCGTGGTTGACGCACAACATCCCCGCTGGTCCCGAGCTCCTGTCACCCGCGGCCGGTGCAACGGTTCCGACGACAGGGTTGGTCGTCGACTGGGGCGCGGTCACCGAGACGATCACAGGCGACAGCGTCAACATCATCCGCTACCAGTTGATCATCGAAAAGGACGAGCCGGTGCACCAGCACGCGATCGGGAAGATCGGGCTGAGCATCTACGTCCCGGCCTCGGTGACGAGCATCACGATCCCGGACGGCTTCCTTCAGCCTGGAACGCTGTACCAGTGGGAAGTGCTGGCAATCGAGGAAAGCGGGAACCAGACGCTCTCATCGAGCGAGTTCCTGACGCAGTAAGCAGGCTTTTCCCGTACGGCGCCCGCGCGCCGGGGGCCCCCCGGGGGGCCCGGGGTGGGAAGATA
>JBKKBW010000653.1:0-1852 GCA_046713635.1 Dehalococcoidia bacterium | reverse complement strand
CGAGTATGTCATTAGCAGGCCTGCCCCGCCGACCAGTGCGATCGCCATCACAAGCCGGGTACGGTCGCCACGGCGGTAGCGTTCGCTGAACATCGCAGGCAGGAACAGCAGGAGAAGCGCGACCGAGATACCGAGGCGCACGATCCACAGCTCTCCGGTTCGAGTATTGAAGAAGATGTCATCGAGTTGGCTGGGGCCGCCAAGCCGATCGGCCAGTAAGAACGCCTGCCCGATCACCGATAGGATCAGGACAGGGACAGCAATGACGATGAGATCGGATGAGATCGCCATCCCAGAGTCTTCTACACGCTCGATCTCGCTGTCCTGGAGAAACTCAGCGGCTGGTCGCGCTACGAACAGGAAGAACGCCGCCGCGCCTGCGATCGTCACGGCAGCGAGCAGGCCGAACCAGCGCAGCACATTGTCGCCGACACCGGGCAGGTAACCCTGATTGCTTTCGTCAAGTTCGAACGCGGTGCCGGTCGGGACCGTGCCGTCCGGGTTTAAGACGATGAAGCTCGTCGACCCGGTCCACGCGTGGCCGTCGACTTTCGAAACGTTCTCGTACCCGGCGGTGTAGACTCCGGGGTCAAGCGTTGGCGGGAGCGCCACAGCGGCATAGAAGCCGTCGCTATCGGAGAACTGGGTCTCGCCTGACTGGAGTTCCTTACCGGTCGTGTCGTAGACACGAATATTGGTCAACTGCCGTTCGAGCGGCTCGCTGAACCACATTTCGACGAGTTCCGGCGCGGCTTCGAGCTGCGCGCCCTGCGCCGGGTTGGAGCGCTCGAGGACGGCGTGAGCGTCAGCAGAAGGCGCCTGACGCACGCCGAAGATGGCTACCAGCGCTAGGGCTCCGATGAGCCCGAGCAGAACCCAGTTAGGCGCGTGTGGCAAGACTCGTTAGCCCTGCTGTCGCTGTCGCATGTAGAACGCCACGCCGCCGCCGATCACCACAACCGCTACTACCGCCGCGATGACGATCCCCACGATCACTCCCGTATTGGAGGAATCGTCATCGTCCTCCGGACCGTCCGCTGGAGTCGGCGAACCTTCAGCGACGTCTGTTGCTTCCGCTGCAGTAGGAGTCTCTCCGGCCGACGTCGCAACCGCTGTCGGCTCCGGCTCCCCCGCCTCCAGCTCCGCGCATTCGGCGGCCTGTTCAGGCGTCGGCCGCACGACCACGTAGAAGCAGAACGCCGCTGAGTCTTCATCACCGTCCCCGTCAGAGAGCGTCTTCCACTCGACGATGTAGCGGCCCTCAGGCAACGTAGCCGGGATGGTCGCGCTGATTAGCGCCCGATTGTCGTCGTTAACCAATCCGTCGCCGTCGCTCACCTGCGTCCCCTGATCATCGAAGACGCGGACGTAATTTGCGCCTTGCTGTCGCACCACTTCCTGGGTGAAGAAGACATCCACTTGTGCCGGTGGCGCTGCGACGACTTCGTTCGCGTTCGGCGCCGAGCGATCGTAGTCGGCATGGCCGAACACCAGCGATGGCATCAAGAGCGCTGCCCCAAGAGCCACCAGTAAGAACGCGGCCAACCGGCCGTATGCTCGCAGCATGCGGTTCCTCCTTAGTCGAGTCATTCGTGCCCCAGCCTCGAGGCGACCACCGACTCGACAGTCGTTGCGGTTCGAATGAATCTGAATCTCGTTCAGTATTACTACTGCCCGCCCCTACGGCAAACCGCCGTAACATTCGGTGCTATAATGCGCCCGCGCGCGGCGCGCTGCTGATCCCAGATTCGAACAGGAGGCGTCATGGTAGCGGTCTACGGCGATGTTCAGGCCCAGGACGATTACACTCATCCCCTCGGCCCGGAGTCCAACTTCAACGAGAGCATGTACT